>NZ_AEEA01000058.1 GCF_000297095.1 Treponema primitia ZAS-1
ATGCGCATGAGCGCCCGGGATGCCCCTCCCCCTCCCGGTTTTGCCGATAAGTCCGAGAAAAGACCTGACATCACTATTCCCCCGCCCCGATGACCTCCGCATAACACCGCAGCAAAGTCCCATTATCCCCGGTAATAAAACTGTGGCTAGCCTCAATCCTGGAAGGCGCCTTGGCAATAAATATCGCCGCCACCTTGAGCTTCCGCTCGCTGTGCACCGCATCCCGCAGGAGAAGGTAACTTATCACCAGGTCCGTAGTCATTTCCACAAGCCGCCTGGAATGGTAGCTGAGAAACTGCTCGTGCCCTTCGCCCTTGTAGGCTTTCACGTAGTCCAGGGTGGCGTCAAAGATCTTCCGGGCAGCGCGGACCTTGGCTATAAGATCCGCGGCGTAGGTAAAGTCCGCCTGATCGTATTCGTCCAGGATGGACTGGGCTATACCGGAGGTGACCGGGCCGATGGCGGCCACCACTTGGAGCTGGGTGGTCCCCTCATAGATGTTGGTAATCCGGGCGTCACGGTAGTGGCGTTCGGCGTTGAACTCCTTCATATATCCTGTGCCGCCGTGGATCTGGATGGCGTCGTAGGCAACCTTGTTGGCCATCTCCGTGGCGTAGGCCTTGACCAAGGGGGTAAAGAAGCCCGCGAGTTTGGCGTACCGCTTCTTGTCCTCCACAATATCGCCTTTCTGATCCGGGTGCGCATCGGAAAAGTCTTCCAGCACTTCCTTGAGATCCACAAAACGGGCGGTTTCGTAGAGCAGCGTACGGCCCGCTTCCACCGCAACCTTCATCTCGGTGAGCATCTCGAACACCGGCGGCAGGGTCCGTACCGACACGTTGAACTGGATGCGCTTGGCGGCGTAAAGATCCGCCTCCCGGTAGGCCGCTTCGGCTATGCCCACCGCCTGGGCGGCAATACCGAGCCGGGCGTTATTCATGAGCCACATGGTATACTTGGTGAGTCCCCGTTGGCGCTCGCCCACTAATTCTGCGGGAGCCTTGTTAAACTGCAGCTCGCAGGTGGGGGAACCGTGGATGCCCAGCTTGTGTTCCAGCCGGCGGATAATCATCTTATCGTCCCGCTCGTAGAGGAAGAACGATAAGCCCCGGGCGCCCTTGCCCTTTTCTTCGCTGCGGGCCAGGACCAGGCCGATGGTTCCGCAGCCGTTGGTGATAAAGCGCTTAACCCCGCTGAGGTACCACTTGCCATCCTCGCCCTGAACCGCCTTGAGGTTTACCGCCTGAAGATCGCTCCCCGCATCGGGTTCGGTGAGTATCATTGATGAACCCCACTCGCCGGAACAGAGCCGGGGCAGTACCGCCTGTTTCTGTTCCTCGGAAGCAAACTTGTTGATGGTCTCGGCGATATCCTGCTGGAGACCGAAGTTAAGGGCCGAAGCGTCGGCGCGGGAGAGGAGCTCCGAGGCGATGCACAGTATCGTTGAAGGCATGTTGAGACCGCCGTAACGCCGGGGGATGCAGAAGCCCATGAGATCCGCCTGGGCGAACATGTCCATCGCCTTTTGGGTGGCGGGGTTCAGGGTTACCTGGTTTGTCGCCAGGTCCAAAAGAGGGCCCTCCTCGTCAACCTTTGGGGCGTTGGGGGCGATAAACTCGCCGCACATTTCCCCGATGATGCTCAGAACCCGTTTGTAGGAATCCCTGGCATCCGCAGCATCCTTGGGCGCGTAGGAAAATTGTTCAGCCTGGGTAAATTCCTCTTCCTTGAAGCGGATAATCCGGTCCAGGTCCAGGTGTTCCAGGTGAAATAAAATATCTTCGTTATCGTTTAAAAAGTTTTCCACTTGCTGCTCCTTATACCCGGGCCTTATAGGCCTTGATCATCCGGGGGATCACGTCAAAAAGATCCCCCACTATGCCGTACTGGGCAATGCCGAAAATCGGCGCCTCAGGATCCGTGTTGATGGCGATGATCCGCGCCGAACCGTCCATACCCGCCCGGTGCTGGATGGCCCCGGAAATACCGCAGGCCACGTAGAGCTTCGGCCGCACCGTGGTGCCCGTCTGCCCTACCTGGTGGTCCTTGCTGATAAAGCCCGCGTCCACCGCTGCCCGGGAGGCCCCCACTTCGGCGCCTATGGTTTCCGCCAGTTCCCGAATGAGCTTGAAATTTTGCTTATTCCCCACGCCGAAGCCGCCGGACACAATGATGTTGGCGCCCTTGAGGTTGACGGTCTTTTCCTGCAGTACCCGGTCGATGATCTCCGAGGGGAAATCTGCGGCGCCGAGATTTGCAGGAACCTTAACAATATTGGCCTTCCGGGAAGTATCCGGCGTGTTCATCCGCATCACCCCTTCCCGGACCGTGGACATCTGGGGCTTCTTTTCCGGGCACACAATGGTAGCAATTATGTTGCCCCCAAAGGCGGGCCGGATCTGGTAGAGGATGTTCTTGTAATCCGTCTCCCCCTGCTTGTGGTCGCCGATTTGCAGATCCGTACAGTCCGCAGTAAGTCCAACCTTGAGGTAGGAAGCCACCCGCGGGGCCAGGTCCCGGCCGGTAGTGGTAGCGCCGTAGAGGACTATCTGGGGCTTGTAGTCCGTGATCACCTGAATCATCAGTTTTGTGTAGGGGATGGGGGTGTAGTGTTTGAGTTTAGGCTCCTCGTAGAGATAGACCGTATCCGCCCCAAGACTCGCCAGGCGGGGGACCTCCTGGGAAACCTTCTCCCCAAAGAGGGCCGCACTAACGCTAACCCCCAGTGTATCCGCCAGCTCCCGGGCTTTGGAAACCAGTTCCAGGCTCACCTCCGCCAGGTTTCCGCTGTCCTGCTGGATATATACCATCACGCTTAAATCATTACTCATCTCTATTGCTCCTGTTAAGCG
The DNA here is from genome assembly GCF_000297095.1 of Treponema primitia ZAS-1. NCBI lineage: Bacteria > Pseudomonadati > Spirochaetota > Spirochaetia > Treponematales > Treponemataceae > Treponema > Treponema primitia. Next base: position 2,853 of record NZ_AEEA01000058.1, read on the forward strand.
GGTTTACTTAACCCAGGGTATGATCCGCGATAAGCTCGTGGACCAGTTCCGTAATCCCCTGCTCGCCGGGATCGATAAATTTGATTTCCCCTGCGGTAAGGACCACCGAATTGATGTTCTTCACCTTCGTAGGGGAACCGGCCAGGCCGCACTGATTGGGATCCGCTTTGATCGCCGGAATATCCCAGAGCGCCAGGGCTGAACTATCCGCCGCCGGAGCAGCCTGTTTGTGGGTCATCAGCCGCTTGGCCGAAGCAGGCCGGGGCGCCTCCCCTTCATCGGTAAAGGTAATCAGCACCGGGAATTTGGCCTTCACCTTTTCCCAGCCTCCTTCAATGGAGCGCAGGGCAATGATTTCCTTCTTAGCGGGATCCACCGTCTCGACCTTGGAAACGCAGGTAATCTGGTTGATCCCAAGCTTTTCCGCAGTTTGCGGTCCCACCTGGGCGGTATCCCCGTCTATGGCCTGCCTGCCGCAGAGCACCAGATCGTAGTTTCCAATTTTCTCGATAGCGCATTTCAGGGCGTAGGACGTAGCCAGGGTATCCGCCCCGGCAAAGCCCCGGTCCGACACCAGGGCGGTAAAATCCGCTCCCCGGTAAAGACATTCCTTCAGGACCGTCGACGCCGCCGGAGGCCCCATGGAAATCACGTTCACCTTCGACCCCGGGAATTGATCCTTGAGCAGCAGCGCCGCCTCAAGCCCGTAGAGATCCTCGGGATTAAAAATCGCCGGCAGGGCGGCGCGGTTAACCGTACCGTCTTCCTTCATAGCCTGACCGGTGATATTTTGGGTATCCGGAACCTGTTTAACCAAAACGATGATATTCAAACCCATGTATAACTCCTATACAAGTCCAATCGAAGCGAAACAAAGTTTCGCATAACGCCTGAAAAGATTCGTTACATAATACCTTTTATATGAAAATTCCGCAAGACTTTTTACTTTGGAAAGCCCCCTTTAGCGTAGCATATCGGCAAACCGGACGTGGGGAGGGGTACACCCGTCTTCATGTGCATGTAGAGCCTGTCTCCGCAGCCCCACTACGTGGGTCTACTACGACAGAGAATTCCATATACATAAAGCCAGGCGTACCCCTCCCCACGTCCGCCTTTGTCACATAGTACGAAGAGGGATATTCCACGCTTGGATTCACATACCGGAGTGGCAGGCTGGGTAATGGAGGGCCAAGGGCGATAAAACCCAAATAATCGGTAGAAACTGGAAAAAAGTCTAGAAATATACCCTTAATTATAGCTAAAAGTTTAGAACAGCCCCTCCAAGTCTGGACAAAAGATACGGGTTTTCCACCAAAAACACGATACACTGCAATATATGTCAAAACGGTGCCTGGCACCCATTCCGAAAAGGGGGTATGACATGGCCAATTCGCCGGATACAGCGCATGAACACGTTGCTTTTATAGTAACTAAAATAACTAACACTACCCCCCCCCCCCGATAGGCTTACTAGGATATAAAAACCAGCGCATTTTCGGACAGCCGTTTCCTCCCCCTACGTTCCCGGTAACCCAAACCGCCATTTCCTCACACCCTGGCAAAAAAAAGCCCGTACCCTCATGCGTGGAGGTACGGGCTTTCTTTTTTGCCCAGAGGCTCAACACCTGCACCAAAAAGGAGATTCCGAACCCGTCGGGTTCGTTCAATTTGTATACTGCGGGCATTCACCCGCAAGAAAGCGAGGATTTTTGTATGAAAAAGACATTACTGGTAAGTATTAGTCTTGTGGCTTTGTTCGCACTGTTCGGGGCATTAGCCCTGGCAGGGTGCGGAGGCAGTGACGGCGGCGGCAAAGCGCCATCCCTGGTATCTATTGCCATAACGGGAGCGCCGACCACCTATGCCACGGGCGCCGCCCTGAACCTGGGCGGGCTCGTAGTAACCCTGACCTATTCCGATGCGTCAACCACCCCCATCGAGCTGCCCGCGGGAACCGTCATCGCCCTTGATGCGGCGGGCTCCCTCACCACAAAGGTGGGTAGCGTCACGGTAACCGTTTCCGGGTACAACCCCGCCGGAACCGGGGAGCAGACCATCACCGTGACGGTGGATGGTAAGACACAGCAATTTACCATTACCGTTACCGGCCATGTGCCCGTTACCGGCCTTACGCTTACCAGCACTACCGCCGTGGTCGGCACGCCCCTGACCCTGGCCGCCACGGTTACGCCCACCGACGCCACCAACAAGACCATCGTTTGGTCGGTAAAGGCGGCGGGAACCACCGGTGCATCCATCTCGAGCGGCGTGCTGAGCGCCAGCTCCGCAGGTACCGCCACGGTAACCGCCATCATCGCCAACGGCTTAACGGCGACCACGGCATACACCCAGGACTTTGACATCACCGTTACTACCGCCCCCCTCGACCTTGCCGATAACGCAAGCTACGACATTCCCGCAGGAACGGTAAGCGCGGGGATTAGCCCCGTAACCATTGGGGCGGCCACCGGCGGAACCGCACCCTACAGCTATGCTGTTTCGGGAAACCCCGCCTGGATTAGCTTTAATGCCACCACCCGGGAAATTTCCGGGACACGTCCGGCAGCCGAAGAAGCCGCCGGTAGCTTTACTATTACCGTAACCGACAGCGCCACCCCTGCGGCGACTGCAAGCATCACCGTGGCCTACGGCGCGGTTAGTATCCCTGTTCCCGCCGACCTCACCATCACCGTGGGGGTGGACCAGGGCGTGGTTACCATCGGGCGGAGCGACGGGGCTGAGACGCCTATCGTGCTCTCCAAGGGCGGGACACCCAATACCCTGACCCTGAGCGCCACGGGCTTTACGGACAGTACGTGGCTGCTGGACGGAGACACCGCCACGCCCATCGGTACGGAGGGCAGTATCACTATTAACGCAAGCGGATATGCCGTGAAGAAGCATTCCATCACCTTTACCGGGTGGAAGGGCGCGACCTTCTACACCTCGGACCCCATCGACTTTTCGGTGCAGAACTAAGGATAAGGAGCAAGTATGAAAACAATTACCATGAAGACTTTGATACACACCCCAGGCCGTTCCCTGGGGCGGATACTGCGGGGAGCCGTTTTTGTGACCGCCCTCCTCGGTCTGGGGTCAGCCCTGCTGGGGTGCAGCAATCCCCTTGCGCCGGCGAATACCGGGGGAATCGGGCCGGATCAGGGCCGATTAACCATCACCATCGGAGAGGGGGTTCCGGCGGAGAGCATCGCTTTGGCGCCAAACGCCGCCCGGACCTTAGTCCCGGCGGGGCTGGATTCAGGCGCTTTTAACCGGTACGAGGTGGCCTGGTCCGGCCATGCCACGGAGCCGGATGGGTCGAATGCCGATTATACCCTCGGCGCGCCCATCACCTTGAAGACCAGAGAATGGACTATTACCGTGACGGCCTATGCCGGGACCGGGGAGGCTGAAAAGGCCTCCGCCCGGGCGAGCGCCACGAAAACTATCGAGAGCGGGGACGGCAATACCCTGCCCCTCACCCTGGCCCCCATTACCGGGGAAGGCGCGGAAAACGGCGCCTTTTCCTATTCGGTGAGCTTCCCTGCGGGACTTGATTCCGTCACGGTAACCATCACCACCACCACGGGCGGGGCGGTTACCGGCGGAGTTATCGCCGCAAGCGGCGAGCAGCTCGCCGCCGGAACCCTGGAGGATACCGCGCTGTCCCTGCCTGCGGGGCAGTACCTGCTGAACATCAAGCTGCTCAAGGCAGGGGGCGCCCTTTCGGCGGGCAAAACCGTGGGGCTCCACATCTACCCCAATCTAACCACCACCGCGCCTGCTTACACCTTTACTAATGATGACTTGGTGGTGACCTACGCGGTAAACTTTACCGCCAATGGCGGCACTCCGGTTCCTGCCACGCAATACGTTGCCCATGGCGAAAAAGCCACCGTCCCCGCCAAGCCCGTCCTGGCCGACAAAACCTTTGACGGCTGGCACAAGGAAGCGGGCCTCACGACCCTGTGGGACTTTGCCACCGACACCGTTACCGCCGACACTACCCTGTACGCCAAGTGGACCGACGTCTCCAGCCTCCCCGACACGGCAACCCCCACCGCAAGCCCCAATGGCGGCGCCTTCTTTAGCCTGCCTCTGGTAACTCTTGCAAGCACAACCGGCGGGGCAGCCATTTACTACACCACCGACGGCACTGCCCCGGCAAGCGCCGCAGGGGGATCGACCAGCCTCTACAGCGCACCCTTTACCCTGCCTGATTGGGGCATGGTAAAAGCCATCGCTGTCAAAAGCGGCTACAACAATAGCGGCGTATTGACCACCGCGGCCTACACCCAAAACACCCGCACCGTTACGGGCATTGCCGTAACCACGCCGCCCGATAAAACCACCTACTACGTGAAAGAAGCCCTCGACCTTGCAGGTCTTGTGGTAACCGCTACCTATGACGACAGCACCACAGGCGTTATCCCCGTAACCCTTGCGAACACCAATTGGGACAGCGTCAAAACAAGCGCCGGGGCGGGCAAAACCGTTACCATCACCATAGAGGGCTTTACCGCCACCTTTACGGTAACCGTGAGCGTCCTTACCCACACCGTAACATTTAACAGCAACGGCGGCAGTGCCGTAGCCCCGAAAACCGTTACAGACGGCGACCCCGTAACCAAGCCGACAGACCCCACCAGAAGCGGCTACACCTTTGACGGCTGGTATCCAACAGCGGAATCAAGCACCCTGTACAACTTTGCCACCCCCGTAACCGGCAACATTACCCTCTACGCCAAGTGGACAGCCCTGCCAGTAAGCCGCCTGCCCACCGCCTCGGTTACCATCGCAGTAAAAGACGCCGCCGAGGACACCAGCATTACCTTTACCCTGACCAATAGCCCGGCCTACGCCGATAGCGACCCGGTTACCCCCGCCAACGGCACCCGATGGGTAGTGCAGCACCCCAGCGGAGGCGTTAACGGCTCTGGCCAGCTTGCCGGTTCGACAGCGGGGCTTACGGTTACCAACCTGGGGAATGCCATCACCATTACCAAAAGCGGTGGCGCCCTGGCGGCAGGCCCATACTGTATCGCGGCTATCGAGACCGGCAAGACCCAGCACACCAGCTACCTTATCCTTACAGTGCAGGAGGTAGGCGGCGGCAGCATGGGGGGCGGCATTGACCATACCCTGGTAGGGGGCGTGCTCACCATTACCGGCACAGGCCCCATGCCCGACTTTGCCTTCGCTAGTGCCACACCCTGGTACGCGGACCGCGCAACCATTACCAGCATTGTAGTAAGCTCTGGCATTACCCGGGTGGGAAACGTCGCCTTTTCCGATTCCGCCGCCACCACAGTGACCCTCCCCGACGGGCTCCTCACCATTGGCTCTGGCGCTTTTACCAACATGTCGGCTCTCGAAGCAATCGTCATACCCGCGTCGGTTACGGCCATTGGCGGAGGTCTCGGCCCCTATCAAACATTTGAGGACTGCAGCGCCCTTACCGCCATTACCGTGGATGGGGGCAACACTGTCTACAAAAGCATAGACGGTGTGCTCTACAGCAAAGACGGGACCACCCTGCATAAAATGCCCCAGGCGAAAACCGGCCCATTCATAATCCCCGACGGGGTAACAGTGCTTAACTTTGGCAGCTTTAACAATATCCGTCTCAGTGCCATCGACTTCCCCGCGTCGGTCACCACTATCCAGACCAACTTCATCGGCCCGGCTAGTTACACCCCCAACCTGACGGAGATTACCGCGCGCTGGGCAACCCCGCCTAAATCAGCGGCCAACTTAAACCAATGGGGCTTTACCCAGCAGGGCAAAATCACCCTGCATATCCCCACCGGGACGGAAGAAGCCTATGCGACTGCCGGCTGGACGGACTTTTTGGCGTATGTGGATGATGTAACAACGCCCTAAGGGCAAGACGGCAGGACCTTGTCCAAGGGCTTCAAACTGAAGCCCTTAGGGAGGAAAACGGTGCCAGGCGCCAGGTAGTGTCCCTCATGCGAGGGACACTACCTGGCGCCCTTCCGCCCCAACACAGACTGGGGGGAGTGGGTAAAAGGAGGTGCAGAGGTATTAGTAATGGTATTTGCAAGACTACTACCAAGCGAGCGCTTACAAAATCTCAGAAATTGTACTAAACTCTTTCATATGATTTCAGAAAAAAGCCTGGTTGCCTACAAAAACAAGCCCGCCCTGGTTATCGGACTAAAGTCCGCCGAAACCAATGAAAAAATAACTATTTCCCTCGCCGGTGGCGAAAAACTCAAGGTCCGTGAGAAGGATATCGAATTCCTCCACCACGGCCCCTGCAGCCAGGCGGACATTGAGGCGCTTTTTCCCATAGGAAGTAATAGTGAGGAAACTGCTCTCCGCAGCCCCACTACGTGGGTCTACTACGACAGAGAATTCCATATACATAAAGCCAGGCGTACCCCTCCCCACGTCCGCCTTTGTCACATAGTACGAAGAGGGATATTCCACGCTTGGATTCACATACCGGAGTGGCAGGCTGGGTAGTGTTATGGACTACTGATATGTAATACAAGGCTAGGCGCTTTATGCCGGCTTTTACAAATTCTTGAAAAGAAACCCGATGCCATCCGGGAACTGGAAATAATCAGAGCGGTAGGTTGATATGGGCTACTGTTCACGATCCCCACCTAAACTTGACCCACAATTTGGTAGTTTTAGCTATCTATCCCGGCTTCCAGCAACTTCCGTCTAAGCTCTTGGTTTTCCCGGTCCTTTTCCGCCAGTAAGGCACCTTTTTCTTCCCTAGAAAATGGCGTCGGCCAATTTTGCCTTTATCTGTTCCAGAGTATAGCCTTGTTCCATAAGCTCAATAACCTGGTTTTGGCCTTCCCTATAGCTTTGCCGTTCCCGGCCTGCCTGGTCCATACGCTGTTTCCACTGGGCATCGGCTATCAGCCTGGCCCGCTCGTCATCGTTTAGCTCCATCACCAACGCAACCGCCTGCTTAATCGCAGGGTCTTTTTCCGCTACCATGGCCATCTCCTCCGGATTTTGGGCCTTAAAAAATTGCCCCCAGTTAAATAAGCGTCCGCCATCCGACTCTTTGGGCAGTTTACACAGTTCCAGGACATTGATCGCTATCAGATCCGTAAATTCTGCCCCGGACTGGCTGTTTCGAATGCTATACCTATTATAATATCCCTTTTCCTCCGGAATCAACATGCCGCCACAGATTACAATGATGACCACCCGCTCCGTTTGGTTATATTCGTCTCCATATACAGGGTGCTGGCATCTATTTTGCTTTAGTCAAATTTGTACTTTGTCGGCAAAACGGACGTGGGGAGGGGTGCACCCGTCTTCATGTGCATGTAGAGCCTGTCTCCGCAGCCCCACTACGTGGGTCTACTACGACAGAGAATTCCATATACATGAAGCCAGGCGCACCCCTCCCCACGTCCGCCGTTGTCACAAAGTACGAAGAAGGAGCTTCCCCGGTTGGATTCACATACCTGAGTGGCAGGCTGGGTAGCGTTATAGACTAGGACCCTTCCCCTTAGCATAGTTTCAAACGCCATTCACTTACCGGTATGTAATACAAAGTGTAATACAATATCCGCCACTCCTCTGCGTAGCGTCTCTTACCATATTGTGTGGCACAGGCATGCAGCCTCCCGGGAAGGTCCTTTCCCATATTATGTGACAAAGGCAGGCGGAGGGAGGGGCATCCCCGGCCGAACACATAAGGAATTCCTCGCTGGAGGAGACCCGAAGGGGCTCCGTAAGCGAATTCTACTTGCGTGTGAGCGCCGGGGATGCCCCTCCCTCCGCCCGTTTTGCCGATTAATCCGAAAAAAAGACCATCCCCAGACTACCCTCAACCCCGAGCGCTTACAAAATCTCAGAAATTGTACTAAACTCTTTCATATGATTTCAGAAAAAAGCCTGGTTGCCTACAAAAACAAACCCGCCTTGGTTATCGAAGCCAATGAAAAAATAACCATTTCCCTCGCCGGGGGCGAAAAACTCAAGGTCCGTGAGAAGGATATCGAATTCCTCCACCACGGCCCCTGCAGCCAGGCGGATATTGAGGCGCTTTTTTCCATAGGAACTAACGGCGGGGAAACTGCGGATATCGATATACGGGGCGCCTGGGACTTGCTGCAGGGAAATACGGTTCCCCTCCGTGATCTGGCGGAGCTGGCCTACGGAGCGTATACGGTACAGTCCGCCTGGACCGCCTACGGGCTCCTTAAGGAGGGGCTGTACTTTACCGGCGATATTAAGGCCCTGACCAGCCGGGATGCGGCTGCGGTAGCGGCGGACGCGGAACGGCGGAACTTGAAACAGCGGGATCAGGCGGATCGGGGGGCTTTCCTGGATCGGCTCAAGTCCTTAGCCCTGGACCTTCCTGCGGATAGCCATTTTCTGCAGGATGTGGAAGCCCTGGCCTATGGCCGTACCGAAAAAAGCCGCACCCTGCGGGATCTGGGCAGGCAGGAGATCCCCCAGGAAGCCCACCGGCTCCTGCTCTCCGCCGGGGTTTGGACGCCCTGGGTAAACCCCCATCCCCAGCGGTTCGGGCTCAGCCTTAGTCCGGCCAGGTTTGCCCCGGCTCCTCCCCCGGCGGATGAGCCCCGTACCGACCTGACCCACCTTGAAGCCTATGCCATAGACAGCCCCTGGAGCAACGATCCGGATGACGCTATTTCCCTGGAGAAACACCCCTCGGGGGATACCCTCTACGTCCATATCGCCGATCCGGCAGCGTCCATACTTCCCGGCAGCCCTGCGGATATCGAAGCCCGGGGCAGGGGGGCCACCCTCTACCTCCCCGAAGGCGCCGTTCGTATGCTCACCGACGAAGCCCTCTCGCTTTTTGCCCTGGGCCTGTCCGACGGTCCAACCCCTCGGACAGGGCAAGTCTGTCCTCGGACAGGGCAAGCCTGTCCGGCCCTCACCTTCAAGTTGATCCTCGGGGAAGATGGTTCTATCCTGGAAACGGATATCTTCCCCTCCCTGGTCCGCATTACCCGACTCAGTTACGCCCAGGCTGACGTTACGGCCGGCGCCGAAACCGTCCTGGCGGGGCTTTCCCGGGTAGCGGAGCGCAACAAGCAGCGCCGGATTGCCGCTGGGGCGGTGATGATAGACCTTCCGGAGGCCCATATCTCCGTACACGAAGAAAAAGTAGCCATAAATCTTATAGAAACCTATAAATCCGCAGAGACTGTCCGGGAGTGTATGCTCCTGGCGGGGGAAGGGGCCGCCCGGTGGGCGCTCCAACGGCATCTTCCCTTTCCCTTTGTAAGTCAGGAGACGGGGGAGCTTCCCACTGCGCCCCTCCCCGGTATGGCCGGTTCTTACCAGCTGCGCCGCTGTATGCGGCCCCGGACCCTCTCGACCAAACCGGGTCTCCATTGGGGACTTGGTCTTGAGCAGTACACCCAGGTAACCAGCCCCCTGCGGCGTTACACCGACCTCCTGGCTCACCAGCAGATACGGGCTTTTCTCAAAACCGGCGCCTACGGGGATTGCGCTCCCCGGGTGGAAGAGGAAATCCTGGTCGCCCTGGCCGCCGGAGAAGCGGCGGCGGCAGCCACAGTTCAGGCCGAGCGAACATCCCGGGCCCACTGGACTGCGGTGTACCTCATGGACAAGAAGGATTCCCAATGGGAGGGCATCGTAATGGAAAAAAAAGGCAGCCAGGCGGTGGTGATGATCCCTGCCCTGGCGCTGGAAACCCAGCTTGTTCCAAAGGGCGATACCGCCCCGAACGATATCCTTACCCTGAGCCTCTCTTCGGTCAAAATTCCCGAATCAGAAGCGGTTTTTGGCTCTACTCTCTTGACGTAAGCTGATTTTAGTATAACATTAGCTTTATATGAGTGATTATCTGGATCCTAATAATGAAGAACTTCTCAAGGACTTTTTCAGCGAAGCCCAAATGCAGGTCGACACCCTGGAGCAGAACATCCTGGTTCTTGAGAACGAAAGCGGTAATAAAGACGCGGTAGATGAAATATTCCGTGCGGCCCATACCCTGAAAGGCGGGTCTGCAACCGTGGAGATGATGGAACTATCCCATTTTACCCACATGGTAGAGGATGTTTTGGATGCCATCCGTTCGGATAAGCTTGTGGTCAACGAGGATGTGGTGGATACCCTCCTGGCGGCCATTGATATCATTAAAGCAATGCTTGGTCAGCGCATGGAAGGGGCTATCTATCAGGAGAACACCTCCGAAATGGAAGGTCGCCTGGAAGCGCTTATCCCCGAAAGTGCCAAGGGCAAAAAAGGCTCCTCCGCTAAGGCTAAACCCGCCGCTGCCCCGGTGCCCGCAGCCGCTCCTGCTCCTGCCCCCGCAGTAAGTGCGGGCGGTCTTTCGGAAGAGGATCTCCAGGAACTGCGAGAATCCGTGGACGGCGGTATGCCGATTTACCGGATCACCGTTGCTTTTGACGAAAACAGCCTGATGAATACCGTAGGCGGTATCCAGGTATATGCTGCCCTCAAGGGGGACAGCACCGTTCTCCGGACCGTACCGGATTTTGAACAGCTCTACGAAGATAATTTCTACCCCAAGGTAGAGTACTATACCGCCAGCAATAGGTCGGTGGAGGACCTTAAAAGAAAGGTCCTCATCCCCGATGTATCCCTTTCCGCAGAAGTGGTTGATGTAAGCAAGCCCGCCGCCGACGCTGCCCCTGCTCCGGCAGCAGCCGCTCCGGTCGAAGCGCCCAAACCGGCTGCTCCTGTGGTGGCCGCCGCTCCCGAGCCCGCCGCCGCTCCGGCCAAATCCGCCGCAGCCACCGCCGCCGCCGGCGAAGATGCTAAGAAGGCGGGGAAAGAGGCCGGATCCATACTCCGGGTCGATTCCAAGCGTATCGACGACCTCCTCAACCTAGTATCCGAAACGGTTATCACCAAGGCCACCTTCAACCAGATAAGCAACCAGTTTAGTGATCTGGTTAACGACCTCCACAGCATAGAGGCGTCCTACCGGGAAAAAATTAAGGGCCTGTTCGACAGCCTGCCGGATTACCTGGATGGTATTCAGGAAGGGCGTTCCATAAAGGATGTCCGTAAGGAAATCAACGAAGAATACGGGGATATCTTTACCCTCTTTGATGGCTTTGAAGCGTCCCTAAAGAACAATATGGGCAAATTCCGGTCCACCTCCCAGAACCTGGGACGGATCACCGGGGAACTCCAGGAAGGGGTCATGCGGATCCGCATGGTGCCCATCAGCCAGATCTTCAGCCGTTTCCCGCGCTTAGTCCGGGACCTGTCCAAGAGTCTGAACAAAAAGATCAACCTGGTTATCGAAGGCGAGGAAACCGAGTTGGACAAGTCGGTCATCGAGGACCTCCTGGACCCGATCATGCACTCGGTGCGGAATTCCATTGACCACGGTATTGAATCCCAGGAAGACCGGAAGGCCGCAGGTAAGCCTGAAGAAGGGATGGTCCTCCTTAAAGCAACCAACGAAGGGAACATGATCGTCATCGAAATATCCGACGACGGCAAGGGCATAGACGTGGAAGGGGTCAAGGCAAAAGCGGTTGAGCGGGGACTTATCAGCCCCAACAAGCTGCTCACCGACGTGGAAGCCTTCAACCTCATCTTTGAGCCGGGCTTCTCCACCGCCAAGACCATTACCTCCATATCCGGCCGCGGGGTCGGTTTGGACGTGGTCCGCCGGTCCATCGAAAAGCTCAACGGAACCGTTACGGTTACCTCCGAAAGGGGCAAGGGCACCAAGTTCCTCATCAAACTGCCCCTCACCCTGGCAATTATCCAGGGCCTTCTGGTCCGGGTGGGCGAGGAAATCTACTCCATCCCCATTACCTCGGTTATCGAAAGTCTGCGGATCAAGCCCGAAGAAATCAGGATGATCGACAACTACGAAGTCTTTAATATACGGAACGATGTGGTCTCCCTGCTCCGGCTTAACCGGCTCTTTGGCATACGTACCGAAGACCACCAGGATTACAACTTTATCGTCATCGTTGGCACGGCGGAGAAGAAGATGGGCTTCATGGTAGACAGCCTCATCGGTGAGGAAGACGTGGTCATCAAACCCCTGCGGGATCAGTTCACCAATTCTCCGGGAATTGCCGGAGCGTCCATACTGGGAGACGGTTCAGTTTCCCTGATCATCGACGTAAGCCAGCTTTTGGAACTGGGACTTCACCAGGAGATGGAAGCGCGGCGTGTCCGCGAAAACTATTCCCGGTAGCCCGGCACAGCGAGGAAAAAAATGGCAGTGATAAGAGATTTGGCGGAGGTTAACGCCGAGCTACAAGCCCAGAAAGAACGGGCGGATACGGTTGATTTCAAGATGATCACCTTCTCCTTGGGCGGTAAGGACTACGCGGTGGACATCATGAACGTCAAGGAAATCGCCAAGGCGGATAAGTTCACCTACGTTCCCAACGCCGCATCCTTTGTCCGGGGGGTGTACAATCTCCGGGGTGATATCATACCCATCGTAGACCTCAGGGCCTTTTTCCACCTTCCGGTGGATAAAAAACAGGACGGTCTTGAAAATATGCTGATCCTTCGCATTGAGGATCGGGTATACGGGACCATCGTGGATAAGATAGACCGGGTGGTGGGGATCAATTCCGAATCCATCCAGCCGCCGCATCCCATTTTTGGCGATATTAACATCAAATACATCAGCGGTGTGGTGGAAAAGCAGGGGGAACTCTTTGTCATCCTGGACGTGATCCGGATCTTTACCCAAAGCGAAGAAGACAAGGCCAAGCCCCGTGGCCAGGCCATACAGGAAGGTATTGCCCCCGCAGCGCCGGACAATTTTTTCCCGCCCCCCCAGGCCGGCGGCGTCGCAGCTGCCGCACCGGTTTCAGCTCCCCGGGATTCAGACCTGGAGTTTATCAAGGAAAGCCTGGGCGCCCTCAGGCATTTTAGCGCCGGCGCCCTCAACGAAATGTGGATCCGCAAGCGCTTTACCGAATGGACCACCACCCACGGCGGCAGCGATATCCAGCTTAAGAACGCCAATGACGCCGATGAATTCCTCCAGACCTTTAGCTCCCCCGGTACGGGGACCTTCTGGAGCGATGACTTCGCCTATACCCTTAAATCGGTTCTGCCGGATCTGCCCTCCAACAGCATCCAGGTTTGGAACCTAGGCTGCGGAAAGGGCTATGAAACTTATTCATTAGCGTGTATACTCAAATCACGGTATCCGGACGGGCACGTCAAGATTTGGGCCAACGATAGCGACATCATGTCCATATCATCGGCGCCGAATATGACCTTTGACCTAGAGGATGTACCGGAATATTGCCGGGCTTTTATGACCAAGGGAAAGAACGGGTATAGCTTCAACCCCGCTATAAAGGATTCGATACTCTTCGAATACCATGACGTGTTGAACGACAACCCCCTTCCTGAATTGGATATTATCGTTGCCCGGGATTTACTTTCCTTCTTTAATGAGCAGCAGCAGGGAAAAGTCATGGGTGATTTTTCCGAAAAATTAAAGACCCGGGGGGTAATTGTTCTGGGAACCAATGAGACATTACCGGAAAACCAATGGCTTCCCATTGGGAAAGGCAGTGTTTCCGCATTTATGCGAACATAATAGTTAAACTAAGAAGGAGTATGTCATGAGAGTCGAATATATCAATCCCTTTGTTGAAGCCGCTTTTAGTGTTTTAAAGGAAGTCCTTAATACGGATGTAAAGCGGGGGGATCTGTACCTTAAATCCACCACCATGTCCATCATGGGAGTCGCCGCCCTGGTAGGTCTTGCGGGGGATGTGGAAGGCCGGGTGGTCTTCGACATGACCAAGCAGACCGCCCTGGGTGTTGCGGGCGCCATGAACGGCGAAACCTTCACCACCATGGATGAGCTTGCCAAGGCTACCATCCAGGAGCTTGCCAACATGATCACCGCCCAGGCGGTAACCAAGCTCCATGACCTGGGCTTTAAGTTCGACCTTACCCCGCCGGCCCTCTTTACCGGTGAAAATATGGAAATCTCCAACCGCGAAGTGGAAGCCCTCATCGTCCCCATGGAACTGGGCCCCATCGGCAAGATCGAGATCAACGTCGCCGTCCGGGAACGGGCTTAAAACCAGCGTCCTTCGCTTCTAAGCCCCTGTCATTTCTGTTGACAGGGGCCGTATTTTTCTGTTATATATGATGAGTACCCGGGCGGTTAGCTCAGTTTGGTTAGAGCACCTGCTCGACACGCAGGGGGTCGATGGTTCAAGTCCATTATCGCCCAAAAAAGACGCTGTTCAGCCGGACAGCGTCTTTTTTCTTGGAACTTGATTTCTTAAAGCGCAAGATTGACACCTACGGTTTTTCTGCATACTATATCGCTATATAGAAACATCGTTTTAAAACATCTTAATTAGGAGAAAATCTTGAGTATTCAGTTAGGGATCCTTATTGTGTATGTGGTGGTGTTGATCGGTATTTCCTGGTGGTCCACCAAGCTGCAGAAAAAAGCCAGCGGCAGTAAAATGTTGAGTTATTTGCTGGCGGGCCGGAATATGCCGGCGGTGGTCATCTGTGTCATGCTGGTAGGGCTGGCGGTGGGCGGCGCTTCCACGGTCGGTGTGGCTGAAACAGCCTATAACGCCGGGTTTTCCGCCGGGTGGTACAACGCCGCCTGGGGTATGGGGGGCATCGCCGTGGGACTCTTCGTGGCGAAATTCTTCCGCAAGATGAGCGTCAAGACCATCCCCGAAATGATGGGCCTCATGTTCGGGCCAAAGACCCGGTTTCTCAGCGTGGTTAACCAGCTTCTGGTAATGATTAGTATTACCGCCCTGCAGTATGTGGCCGGGGGTTCGATCCTTAAGGCCCTGCTGCCGGATATCTTTACCTTCCAGGGCGGGCTCATTACCACCGCGCTTATTTTCATATTCATTACCGTTGTGGGCGGTTATTGGGCCAGCGGACTTACCAATATCATCAATGTGGTTATGATTTACATTGGCATCATTGCGGCGCTGATTAATACCCTCGGCGTCTTCGGCGGAATGGAAGTTATCAAGCTTACCCTGCCTCCCCCAAGCGCGGCCTGGTTTCATCCCATTTCCGGCCTGGGGATAGCCGTTGTGGCAGGCTATGTGGCGGTTATGGTGACCATGGCCATCACTACCCAGGCGGTGGCCCAGATTAGCTTTGCCGCTAAGGATGAAAAAACCGCCAAGTGGGGTTTCCTCGCCGGCGGCTTAATCATCCTTCCCGCGGGTTTTCTCTGCGCCTTTTTCGGAATCATCGCCCGGTCCCAGTTTCCCAACCTGGAAAACGCGGCCATGGCCCTGCCCACTATTGCGGCCCAGCTTTCACCCTTTGTGGGTGGGATCTTCCTGGCCTCCCTCTGGGCTGCGGATATCTCCACCGCGGTGGCCCTGCTTATGGGATGTTCCACCCTGGTCCTGGAGGATATCGTTAAGAAGGTCTACACCAAGCCTATTAAAAAGGAGCATGAACTCCTGGTTTCCCGCCTTACGGTGCTGGGGGTAAGCCTCCTCTCCTTCCTCCTCGCCCTGACGGTGGTAGGTATTCTGCGGACCATTACCACGGCTCTGGCAATTACCACCTCCTTCACCCTGCTAATTCTGTCGGATATCTATTTCCATAAACTCAACCGAAAGGCCAGCGGTTTCTGGATCGTCCTGCTCTCCCTCCTGCTCTGGGTGGTCTGGACCTATCTGCCCCAGTTCCGCATAGGGCCGGCGCTGATCTACATGGAATGGGTAGGCTGCGGCGCTCTCTTTATCCTCTTTGCCATCTTTGCCAAGGAGCCGGCGAACCGGCTGGTACCCCAGGTAGAAAAATAATGAGCAGGACCGTAGCATTCGACAATTTAATCAAATTTACGAAAACAGTTTTACTGCGTTGTTACGGTTACTCCGAAAGGGAGGCGGATGTTACATCCCGGGTCCTGGTGGAAGCGGACGCCCGGAACATCCCCTCCCACGGGGTATCCCGGCTGGATTTTTACCGGAAGAACATCCAGGGCGGTTTTGCCAAACCCGGCGCCGAGCCGGAAATTGTCTGGCAGACCCCCGTATCTCTGGTGGTGGATGGCCACGACGGTATCGGCTCCTACATCGCCGAATGGAGTGTGGATAAAACCATTGAGAAAGCTAAACAGTCCGGGACCGCCTTCTGTGCGGTACGGGATTCCAACCACTACGGTATAGCCGGACTCTGGGCGGAAAAGATTGCCCGGCAGGATATGATCGGCATGGCCTTTACCAATACCCGGACCTGCGGTATCCCCACCTACGGGCGGGAGCGGGTCCTGGGGACCAATCCCATCGCGGTGGCCATCCCCGAGCGGGAAGACCGGATCTTCCTGCTGGACATGGCTACCTCCACGGTGGCCCACGGCAAAGTTGAAGTCTACGACCGGCGGAAAAAGCCCATGCCCCAGGGTTGGGCGGTGGACGAAAACGGCGTGGGCACCACCGACGCCACCGCCTTTGAAAAGCTCTTCTATGCAAACCCCCAGTACGGCGGCCATCTTTATTTAGGGGGTGAAGGGGAAGAGAACGGCGGCCACAAAGGCTTCGGCCTGGCGCTGTTGGTGGAGATCCTCTGTTCCGGCCTTTCCCTGGGGATGAGCAGCCTCAATACCTTCCAACCGGGAAAGGGTTCGGGGATTACCCACTTCTTCGGCGCCATGCGGCTGGACCTGTTCGGCCGGAGCGGAGATCTGAAGGACCATGTGGGGGATATACTCCGGGATATCCGTGTGGGCGAAAAAGCCGCCGGCCAGGAGCGCATCTACATCCACGGGGAAAAGGAAGCGGAAGCCCGGACAAAATCCTTAAAAGAAGGTATTTTTATTGACGATGCCACCGCTGAATTCCTGGATTCCCTTGCGAAAGAGGCCGGTATACCGATAGTATAGGTATATGATCTCAGGCGAAAGTGCCCGCTACACCGTGAAACGCATCCTCCTTCTGCTCCTGGGTTCTATTCTAATGGCCCTTAACATTAACACCTTTGTCCACGCCGGGGGCCTTATCCCCGGAGGCTTTACCGGCATCACCATCCTGGTCCAACAGGTCGGCAGCCGTTTCTGGGGTGTGGAGATACCCTTTAGTTTTGTCTACATCGGGCTCAACGCCATACCCGCGGCCATTTGTTTTAAGTATGTGGGAAAGAAGTTCGCCCTGTATTCGGTACTGGTAATTGTGGTAAGCGGTTTCCTCACCGACTGGATGCCCAGGATGTTCATCGATTTCCTGCAGCTCCACGACATCCTGCTGTCCGCCGTGTTTGGGGGTATTCTTAACGCCGTAGGTATCAGCCTCTGCCTCTATGCGGACGCCACCAGCGGAGGCACCGACTTTATCGCCATATTCATATCCGAAAAGTATCACAAGGAAACCTGGAACTACATTTTCGCGGGAAACTGCGTCATTCTAGCCATAGCGGCCTGGCTTTTCAGCATAGACAAGGCCCTCTATTCGATTATTTTCCAGTTTGCCACCACCATGGGCCTATCCTCCCTCTACCACGGCTACCAGCAGAAAACCCTGCTCATCATTACGAGCAAGCCCGACGAGGTATACACCCTGATCAAGGAGCGGACTAACCACGCCGCCACCTCCTTTAAGGGCTTTGGCTATTTTGACCAGACCGAACGCACCCTCCTCTATTCCGTGGTATCCGCCTACGAGACCCCCTCCCTGATTACCGCCATAAAGAAGGTAGACGAGGGCGCTTTTATCAACGTGATACGGACTGAGCAGCTTAACGGCCGCTTCTACACCCGGCCCAAGGACTAGCCCTCCCGGGAAATACGCTCGAGACATCGAGCCAGGCGGATCGGAAAAACGCCGGTGGGGGCGGTGAATCCCCACTGCAGGATGCCTGTAGAGTCTGCTTGCGGAGCCCAGTAGGTCTCCTCCAGCAGGGAATTCCAGAATATCCCGCAGCGTGGCTCCACCGCCCCCACCGGCGCCTGTACGATTAAACTGTGTTTGAGCGCATTTCCCTGGGGGGAGAAGCTGCCCAATTTAGTGTAGTCGCATTGTCTAAGTGACAATGGCGGACGGAGGGAGGGGTGTGCCCGGCTTCATGTATATGGAATTCTCTGTCGTAGTAGACCCACGTAGTGGGGCTGCGGAGACAGGCTCTACATGCACATGAAGCCGGGCACACCCCTCCCTCCGCCCGTCTTTGCCGATAAACTACAGAAAAAAACACATTTCACGACAAATTTCAATTTTTTGTCATCTAATCTATTGACATTTCTCTCCACATCGCTATCCTTTAATTATGACAAAATATTGAATATTGTCATGCAAACTAGTTCCAGGAGAAAAAAATGGTTATTAAGCCCCTAATCAGAGAAAACATCTGTATCAACAGCCATCCCACAGGATGCGCCCAGGCAGTACGAAACCAAATTGAGTTTGTAAAAAACACTCTTGCCGGAGGCAGGGAACCGGAAGAAATAGATGCTCCCCAGGGAGCGCCGAAATTGGTTTTAGTAGTTGGCTGTTCCACCGGTTATGGCTTGGCCAGCCGGATCTCCGCCGCCTTCGGGTATGGCGCCGCTACCGTGGGGGTCTCCTTCGAAAAGGCCGCCTCCGCAACCAAACCCGGTACCCCGGGCTGGTACAACAACCGGGTTTTCGAAGCGGAAGCAGATAAGGCTGATCTGGTCGCCATCACCCTGGATGGGGATGCCTTCTCGGACTCTATGAAGGCGGATACCGCCGATGCAATCCGGGAAGCAGCCCGCCGGGCAGGGATTGCTCCAAAGGTTGACCTTATCATCTATTCCCTGGCTTCCCCGGTCCGGGTGGATCCCAAAACCGGTATCATGCACCGCTCGGTGATCAAACCTACGGGCAAAGCCTATTCGGGAAAAACTATCAACATGCTCACCGCCGAGATTCGGGAAGTCAGCGCCGAACCCGCCACCGAAGCAGAAATTGCCGATACCGTAAAGGTTATGGGCGGCGAAGACTGGGAACTCTGGATCGAAGCTCTGGGAAAAGAGGGTGTTCTCTCCTCTACAGTACGAACCGTGGCTTATACCTACCTCGGGCCGGAACTCTCCTGGGATATCTACAAAAACGGTACCATAGGCCGGGCCAAGGAAGACCTGGAACGGGCCGGCCGCGTTATCAATCAAAAGCTCGCAGCTTCCGGCGGTGCGGCATGGATATCCGTAAACAAAGCCCTGGTAACCCGGTCCAGCGCGGTTATCCCCATCATCCCCTTCTATATCGCCTGTCTCTTTAAGATGATGAAAGCAAAGGGCCTCCACGAAGGCTGCATTGAACAGATAGTCCGGCTCTATCGGGACCGGCTCTATACCCCGGAAACAGCCCAAAATCCCGGGAAGGTCCCGGTGGACAGCGAGGGCCGGATCAGAATTGATGACTGGGAGATGCGTGATGATGTCCAGAAGGAAACTTCAGATCAGATGGCCAAGGTCACGGAAGAAAATATTTTTGAAACCACGGACCTCGCCGGTTTCAAACACGACTTCATGGAAATCCACGGCTTCGATGTTGCGGGCGTGGACTACGAAGCTGACGTGAACACTTTATTAAACGATGAAACGGAAGAAGAATTAGCCCTTCGGGCATAAGTACTATTTAAAAAAGTTAAACCGCAAAGGCGAATAGAATTATTCACTTTTGCGGTTTTATTTTTCTCTTATGGATAGGATTAGTTACGCCTGGGGCACTGTTTTCTTACCGTGTTTTAAAGCGGCTTTACAGGTCTTACAGATTTTGATCTTCGTTTTAGTATCACCCTCTCCAACTTCCTGTTCGTAGAGAATCTTTGTGTTTTCCCTGGAACAAACCGGACAGGTTCCCCGGCCGCGGGCAGCAAGCTCCCGAATGCCCTTACCTCTATGTGCTTTAGACATGTACTTCTCCCTTACTTAGCCGCCGGAGCGGTTTTTCTCGGCGCCTTAGCTTTGCCCTTAGCGGCAGCAGTCTTAGCGGCGCCCTTTGCGCTGTCCTTCTTTCCGTCGGTCTTCTTTTCCTTGGCGTCAGCGGTGTCAGCTTTCTTCGCATCAGCCTTTTTGGCCTTTTTATCCGTGGTGCCCTCGATATCCAGCTTATAGTCTACCAGTTCAAGGATAACCACATCCGCAGCATCCCCCAGGCGTTCCCCCAGCTTGATGATCCGGGTATACCCACCGGGCCTTTCCTTCATGCGCAGAGCAATATCGGTAAAGAGCTTAGCCACAATGCCTTCGTCGTACAGCCGTGCAGAAACAAGGCGTCGGTTATGAACCGAATCAACCTTAGCCCGGGTAATAAGTTTCTCCGCACTCCGGCGGATTTCCAGAGCCTTGGCCTTGGTGGTCCTAATCCGCTCGTAGCGGAAAAGAGAGGTTACCATACTGCGGTGCAGCGCCTTCCGGCTGGCCGCCATCCGTTCAAGGGGATTAAATCCGCTTCTATGATTCATCTTCTTCTTCCTTATGGGGGGCTATTTTAACCGCATTCTTCAGCACGTTGATATCGGTTATACCGAAATTCAGATTCCACTCCTTGAGCTTCTCTTTAATCTCCTGGAGGGACTTTTTCCCGAAGTTACGGGTCTTGGCGATATCATCCTCGGTTTTCCGGGTTAATTCCCCAATAGTTTTAATGTTCGCGTTCTTAAGACAGTTGGAAGACCGGACCGAAAGTTCCAGTTCCTCCACCGGGGTATTAAGAATCTGCCGGATCCGCTCGTCATCCTCGTCCAAATCCTCATCAAGCCCCAGGTTGTTTTCATCAAAGTTAATAAAAACAGAAAAATGATCCTTGGCTATCTTGGCGGCTTCCGCCAGGGCATCATCGGGTTTGATAGTTCCATAGGTCCATATCTCAAGAACCAGTTTGTCATAATCACTGCGCTGCCCCACCCGGGTGGGCTCTACCGCAAACTTTACTTTCTTTACCGGCGAGAAAATCGCATCCATGGGAATAGTACCAATCACATCCACATAGCGCTCATTCACCTCCGAGGGAATGTAACCCCGGCCAAGGTCGATCTGCACCTCAAACTCAAGACGGGCATCGTCCATAAGGGTCATAATATGCTGCCCTGTGCTCAGTACTTCTACCTGACCGGTACGCTCAAAATCGTCACTTTTTATTTCGCCCTTTCCGGACCATTCGTAGAGGAGTATATCCTGCTCAATATCCTGGGGAAGCTTGAGCCGAATCTGCTTGAGGTTATTGATAACCTCAAGGGTATCCTCAACAATATTTGGAATGGTCTCAAATTCACTGGAAACACTATGGGCAACCCCTTCGGCGTCATAAGAAGTAATCTTAACCGCCGTGATTGCGTAACCCTGAATTGAAGAAAGGAGAACTCTTCGCAGGGTATTGCCCACAGTCGTACCGAATCCCGGTTCGAAAGGAGCGGCGATGAACTTTCCGTAATTCGGTTTAAGCTCACCATGCTCAAAGGTGATACCTTTCGGGCGTTTGAATCCTTTAAGCAGGTTCTTACGGGCCATGGGAACTCCTTATTTTGAATACAATTCGACGATCATCTGTTCTTTGATGTCCGCCAAATCGGTAATATCACTGCGGCGCGGAGAAGCAAGGAATTTTCCCTTCATTTCGTCCGGATCAAGCTGCAACCAGGGCATCACCCCGGCTTTGCCAAATTCCTTAAGGGCTTCCTTTATAACCACCAGGTTTCTGCTGGGTTCCTTAATCTCAACCACATCCTCGGGACGTACCAAAAATGATGGGACGTTAACCCGTTTACCGTTAACCGCCACATGTCCGTGCAGAACGAACTGACGGGCCTGGCTACGGCTTACCGCAAAGCGCAACCGGTACACCACGTTGTCCAGCCTGCGTTCCAGTAATACAAACAAATTCTCACCGGTAATACCGGGCATACGAAGCGCCCGCTCAAAGAAAAGGCTGAACTGCCTTTCCTGCATACCGTAAATTCTCTTAAGCTTCTGTTTTTCCCGAAGCTGAACTCCATAATCAGAACGTTTCCCCGCCCTGGCTTTCGGATCCTTCCCCGGAGCGGGTCTTTTTTTATTGATAGGGCATCTATCGCTCTTGCAGCGATCCCCCTTAAGCATCAATTTTTTCTGTTCCGCCCGACAGAGCCGACAAACCGGCCCGGTATATCTTGCCATGTTTCCTAAACCTCCCTCAAATGCGCCGTGTTTTCCGCGGCCGGCAGCCGTTATGCGGAATTGGAGTAACGTCGTTGATAGACTTTACTTTAATACCCAGCGCGCCGAGTTGACGAATCGCCGATTCCCGTCCAATACCGGGTCCCTTAACGTACACATGCACTTCCCGCAGGCCCACCTGGAGAGCCTTCGAGGCCGCAGTTTCCGTAACGGTCTGCGCGGCAAAGGGGGTAGATTTCTTTGCGCCCCGGAAGCCTAAACCACCGGAACTCGCCCAGGAAATAGCGTTACCCATCAGGTCGGTGATGGTCACAATAGTATTGTTAAACGTAGCCTGGATATATACGTTTCCCTCATAGACGGACTTTTTTTCTTTCCGCTTCTTCGTAGTATTAGCAGCCACTCTTTCCTCCGCTATATTTGAACATTACTTCTTCTTCCCGGCCACGGTCTTCTTCTTACCCTTCCGGGTACGGGCATTAGTCCGGGTCCGCTGTCCACGCAGGGGCAGACCCTTGCGGTGCCGCAGGCCCCGGTAACAGCCAATATCCATAAGCCGCTTGATATTAAGGGCAATTTCGGTACGCAGCCGGCCCTCTACCTTATAGTCATTTTCAATAAACTGCCGCAGTTCGTTCAATTCTTCCTGGGACAGGTCGTTAATCAGCCGCAGGGGATCGATTTTCGCCTTGGTGCAGATATCATCGGCGCTGGACCGACCAATACCAAAGATATAGGTCAACGCGATGTTAACATGCTTATTCGGGAGGTCAACCCCCGCTATACGTGCCATAACTGCTCCTAGCCTTGTTTTTGTTTATGCTTGGGGTTCTGACAAATGATACGAACAATACCATTCCGCTTAATCACCTTGCATTTATCGCAAATCGGTTTAACACTAGTTCGGACTTTCATCCCTCATTCTCCCTTAAAACCCCAGGGTCTAACCGTAGGGTAAAATCCATTAAAACGAATTTGTTATAATTCGTCAACCTAACTACAAATTCCGGCCCCGTAAGCGGCCCCGCTTGGTCAAACCCTCGTGGTGGTGCATCTTTAAGAGCGCCTCCACCTGGCTCATGGTATCCAAATCAACCCCCACCAGGATTAACAAGGAAGTACCCCCCATCAGGTATGAAATCGATGAGGGGAAATTGAACAAATGCTGTATAATAGTGGGAAGCACCGCGATTATCGCCAGGTACAGAGAACCGGGAAGCACAATCCGGTTCAATATCTTGGTAAGATACTCCTCAATTTTATCGGTCCGGATTCCCGGTATGGAACCACCATTTTCCCGGATATTCTTGGCAATCTCTATGGGATTCAAGCTTACCTGGGTATAGAAATAGGCGAAAAAGATGATGAGCAATACATACAATATATTGTACAAGGTACCCCGGGGGCTTAATGCCCGAGAAACCGCCGCAAGCCAGGCCACGTTGCCCCCAATAGTAGAAGCTATCTGGAGGGGGAAGGTGAGGATCGAGGAGGCAAAGATTACCGGAATAACTCCGGAAGGGTTAATCTTAAAGGGAATGTAGGTATTCTGAGCGCCGTACATCCTCCGGCCTACCACCCGCTTGGCGTAATGAACCGGTATTTTCCGCTGGCCCTGCTGCTCAAAGATGACCAAGGCTACCACGGCTACAAACATCACAAAGACCACGATTACAAAAACCAGGTTAAGGTCTCCGTTCCGTACCCGGCCAAAAAGCTCCCACAATGCGTTGGGGAGCCGGGCCACGATACCGGCAAAGATCAACAGGGAAATGCCGTTCCCGATACCCCGCTTGGTGATCTGCTCCCCCATCCACATAAGAAACATAGTCCCCGTAGTAACGGTAAGCATGGCCAAAAGAGTAAAGGGCAGCATACTGAGACTAAGGAGATTCTCCACGGTCCGGGAAATGCTCTGGGCATACTGGGTAACCGCAAAGGACTGGATAAGACAAACCACCACCGTTCCAAGACGCTGGTAGGACTGTATTTTCTTCTTCCCCCCCTCTTCCTGGGAGATCTTCTTCAGCCTGGGGAAGACGATAAGGAGGAGCTGCATGATGATGGACATGGAGATATAGGGCATGATCCCCAGCATGAACACCGAGAAATTAGAGAAGGCGCCACCGGCAAAGAAGTCGAGGTAATCTATAATGGCGTTACCCGAATTCTGTTGAGAAAGGAAATAGGCGTTTAATTCCCGGACATTGATCCCCGGTATGGGAAGCACCGCCCCAAGGCGGAACACGACCAATATCACCAGGGTAAAGAAAATACGTTCCCGAAGTTCTTTTACCCTGAAAATTCCTACCAGTGGATTAGCCATTAATCATTCCCCGTAGTTTCAACGTTTCCGGTGGAAACTACGGTCCCCCCGGCCTTCTCTATCTTCTCTTTTGCAGAAGCGGAGATAGCTACAAGCTTGAAGCTGAGTTTCTTAGTAAGATCTCCATCACCGAGGATCTTCACCGGATTGGCGCCTTTAACCAAGCCTTTGACAAGCAAAGTACCGGGCTCAACGGTTTCTCCGTTCTCGTACCGCTTTTCAATTTCCACCAGGTTTACCACCTGAACGGTCTTCTTAAAAGGATAGTTAGAAAAACCCCGATGTGCTAAGCGCCGATACAGGGGCATCTGGCCGCCTTCAAAGCCCAGATAAGTCTTTCCGCCGGAACGGGACTGCTGTCCCTTATTACCCTTACCGGCGGTAGTTCCCCTTCCGGAACCTTGGCCCCTGCCGATGATGCGTTTCTTTTTATTAGCGCCTTCGGGGCGTGTAAATCAAAATCGTGCATTACTTAATCTCCTCCACCGTAATTAGATGGGAAACGACTTTCACCATTCCCAAAATTACGGGGCTTGCTTCCTGCTCGGAAACGGAACCTATCTTCCGCAGTCCCAGAGAACGAACCGTAGCCCGCTGTTTGGGAAGGGAGCCAATGACACTACGCGCCAGGCGGATTCTAATCTTTTTTGCCATACCTTAACCCCACAGCTCATTCAGGGACTTACCCCGATTCTTGGACACCGCTTTGGCATCCATCATACGGCTAATACAGTTAAAAGTAGCCTTTACCACGTTGTACTGGCTGGAAGCGCCGATAGACTTGCTGAGCACATCCGTAACCCCGCCGGCTTCCATGATGGCCCGTACCGGACCACCGGCGATAATACCGGTTCCGGAACAAGCGGGCTTTAACAAGACCCGGGAAGCCTTAAACAGGCCCTGGATCTCATGGGGGATGGTTCCGTTCTTAATGGGCAGCTTGACCATGTTCCTTTTAGCCTTATCAATACTCTTGCGGATAGCTTCGGACACATCGTTGGCCTTACCAAAACCGTAACCCACGTTACCTTTTCTATCGCCGACCACCGAAAGGGCGGAAAAAGAAAACCGACGTCCACCCTTCACAACCTTGGCGGTACGATTCAGCTTTACCAGCTTTTCGATAAATTCCTTGTCCGCAGGATCCCGGTCCCGGTTCCGATCCCTGTCCCGTGAATGTTCCATTCCGCCCCCTAAAATTCTATCCCGGCTTTCCGGGCGCCATCGGCCATGGCTTTTACCAAGCCATGATATAGATAGCCATTTCTATCAAAAACAACAGCCTTGATATTTTTCTCAAGAAGCCGTTTTCCCATCAATTCCCCCAGCTGCGCAGCGCCTTCCACGTTGGCCTTAATGCTCCGCAGTTCCTTTTCCAAGGTAGAAGCGGAAACCAGGGTATGTCCCTTAACGTCATCAATAATCTGGATGGACAGGGACCTATTGCTCCGGCTTACGCTCATCCGCGGCCGCTCGGCGGTGCCGGCGATTCGCTTGCGGATATGAACCTTCCGCTTAATCCGTTTTCTGTCTTTCTCGCCCATTTTTCGCAGCATTGCCTATTCCTCTTACTTAACGCCGGACTTACCGACTTTCCTTCTGATCTGCTCATCCTCATACCGGATACCCTTGCCCTTATAGGGTTCAGGGAGCCGGAGCTTCCGAATCTGAGAGGCAAACTCGCCCACCCGCTGTTTATCGATACCGCTTATCGTAAGCTTCCCGTTAGGTTCCGATACCACCGAAAGCCCTTCGGGTATGCCCACCAGTACCTCGTTGGAGTAACCCAGGTTCATGGTAAGCAAACCTCCCTGAACTTCGGCACGGTACCCAACCCCGGTGATGATCAGGGAGCGGGTAAAGCCCGTAGACACTCCTATGACCATGTTGTTCAGCAAATTGCGGTACAGGCCATGAAAAGACTTGGTCTGCTTTTCTTCATTAGTCCTCTCCACCTGAATAGCATTGCCCTTTGTTTCAAAGGTGATCTCCGGGTGGTACTTCTGGGTTAATTTTCCTTTAGGGCCTTCCACGGTGATTTGTTCATCCTGGAAACTAACCTTTACCCCCGCAGGAACCGTAACCGGTATTCTTCCGATACGCGACATATTTTTCCTCTTACCAAACGGTACAGATGATTTCTCCGCCGACTTTCTTCTCGGCGGCCTTCTTGCCGGTGGTTACCCCCATGGATGTTGAAACAATGAGGATTCCGTAACCGTTGTATACCCGGGGCATGCCCTTGTAACCGGTATACACCCGGCGGCCTGGTTTAGAGACCTTCTCGATACCATGAATAACCGGACTGGTTAGATCATCATACTTAAGGAATACCCGGATGGTGTTAGCACCCTCCTGGTTAACCTTCTTAAAATTTTTGATATACCCTTCTGTTTTTAAAATCTTGACGATTTCAAGTTTTAGCTTTGAGGTAGGGATATCAACCTTTTCATGCTTTGCCATTCCGGCATTCCGGATTTTGGTCAGCATATCCGCAACGGGATCAGAAACGCTCATCCTTTTCTCCTACCTTACCAACTGGATTTGGTGACGCCGGGGATGAGCCCTTCGCTTGCTAACTTGCGGAAGCAAAGGCGGCACATTTCGTATTTCCGCAGATAGCCCCTGGCTCTTCCGCAGATACGGCATCTATTAACTTTTCTCGTCTTATACTTAGGCGTCCGCAACGCCTTTATAATCATCGCTTTTCTTGCCATGTATACCTCACTTCCTAAAGGGCATGCCGAACTTGGCGAGGAAGGCCTTAGCCTCCGCGTCAGTCTTCGCCGTGGTGACGATGGCGATGTTCAGTCCCGATACCCGTTCTATTTTATCAAAATCGATCTCCGGAAAAATAATCTGCTCGGTGATGCCGAGGGAATAATTTCCATGACCATCAAATGCATTCTGATTCACACCCCGGAAGTCCTTAACCCGGGGGAGAGCTACATTCACCAGCCGGTCCAGAAACTCGTACATCATGGCCCCCCGCAGGGTTACCTTGGCGCCGATTTCCTGGCCTTCCCGGATTTTGAAGTTAGCAATACTCTTACGAGCCTTGGTCTTCACCGCCTTCTGGCCGGTGATGAGGGTAAGGTCGTCTATGGCCGCATCCAGGAACTTCTTATTCTGAAGAGCCACGCCTACTCCCATGCTGACAATGATCTTGTCAAGCTTCGGTGTTTGCATGGGCGACTTATAGCCGAACTCTTTGAAAAGTTCCGGGGCAATCTGATCTTGGTAAATCTTTTTAAGCCGCGGTACGTAGTTCTTCATTATAACGCCTCTCCGCACTTTCTGCAGACCCGGGTTTTTGTATCCCCGTCGATCTTGTACCCTATCCGGGTAGGTCCGCATTTTTTACAGACGATCTGCACATTACTACTGTGGATCGCCGCTTCTATTTCCACAATCCCCCCCCGATCCTGCTGGTTCCGCCGCTTCTGGGCCTTCTTGACAATGTTGGCTCCTTCCACGACGATCCGGTCCTTGGCCCGGAGGATCTTGAGAATCCGTCCTCGCTTGCCCTTGTCTTTACCGGCAATGATCTGGACCGTATCCTCTTTCTTCAGCTTGAATTTATGCGCTGCTTCAGCCATACCTAACTCCTAAAGTACCTCGGGAGCGAGGGACACAATTTTCATGTAGTCCTTCTCCCGCAGTTCCCGTGCCACGGGCCCGAAAATACGTTTGCCCTTGGGATTCAGATTCGCATCAATAATGACACAGGCATTATCGTCGAACCGGATATAGGTACCATCGGGCCGGCGGTACTCTTTGTGTGTACGTACCACCACTGCCTTTTCAACAGAACCCTTCTTTATAGTCGATGTCGGCAGGGCATCCTTTACCGCAACTACTATTGTATCACCGATACTTGCGTACTTCCGTTTGGAACCGCCAAGTACCTTAATACACTGCACAACCTTGGCGCCTGAATTGTCGGCCACATTCAGGTAAGACTCCACCTGGATCATTTCTCATACTCCCTTAGCGCGCCCGTTCCAGAACCGCCGCAAGTTTCCAGCATTTTTCCTTGCTGACAGGACGACATTCAATAACCCGCACCCGGTCCCCAATTTTAGCATCATTAGTTTCATCATGGGCCTTAACTTTCTTGGTCCGGGTAATATACTTTTTGTACAGCGGATGCAGAGTCTTGGTAACCACCGCAACAACGATGGTTTTATCCATCTTGTCGCTCTTAACGACCCCCACAAACTCTTTTTTTCCACTCTCGGCCTTAGGCTCCGCCGGTGCCGTAAGTTCCTGATCTGACATCATCTACTCCTTAGGCCTTTGCCGCCACCGCTTCTTTCAGCGTAGCCTTTGCCTGCGCAATTTCCTGCACCCGAATTATCGTGTTGAGCCGGGCGATCTGCCGCCTCATGGTGCGTTTCTGAAGCGGATTTTCCACATGGCCGATAACCACCTGGAACCGGAGTTCCATATACTTTCTATTAAGTTCATCCCGCTTAGCCTTAAGCTCGGCGAAACTTAAATTCTTAAAAGAATTTTTCATACCCTGTTCCCTACTTCCTAGGCGCCCAGCTCAAGATCCGAGCGAGCAACAAACTTAGTTTTAATCGGAAGCTTAGCTCCCGCCAGGTTCATGGCTTCTTCCGCCAGACTCCTTTCAATGCCCCCAAGCTCGAACATAACAGTCCCGGGTTTTACAACCGCGACCCAATATTCCGGAGCTCCCTTTCCCTTACCCATGCGGGTTTCCGCAGGTTTCTTGGAATAGGGCTTATCCGGGTAAATCCGGATCCACAGCTTTCCGCCCCGCTTTACGTGCCGGTTCATGGCGATACGGGCAGCTTCAATCTGCCGGTTGGTGATCCACATACGATCCATGGCAACCAGGGCAAATTCCCCAAAAGCCACGGTGTTCCCCCGGGTAGCGTTCCCGGGCATATTACCACGCTGCACCTTTCGGTGTTTAACACGCTTAGGACTTAACATACTAGCTCCTCGCAGGGGCGCGGTCGCGCTGCCGCTTCCGGACAAGGACACCCGCGTCTTCTTTCTGTTCCTTGCCGTATTTCATACCGTTATACACCCAGACCTTCACGCCGATGGCGCCAAAGGTGGTGTGGGCTTCCGCAAAACCATAGTCGATGTCCGCCCGCAGGGTGTGCAGGGGGATACGCCCTTCCTTAGACTCTTCGGTACGGGACATTTCCGCGCCGCCGAGACGGCCAGAAAGCCGGACCTTTACGCCCTGAGCATTACCCTTCTTGATAGCATTGCTGATGGCCTGCTTCATGGTCCGGCGGAAACTGCCCCGGGCTAAAAGCTGACGGGCAATATTCTGGGCCACGATCTGGGCATTGTTATCCGCATTCCGGACTTCCTTGATCTTTATCTGAATCTTCTTGTTAACATGTTTCTGGAGTTCCGCGCCGATCTTTTCGATATTGGCGCCCTTTATACCAATAATAACCCCCGGCCGGGCGGTGTGTATCACAATGGTGATACGCTGAGGATGCCGTATAATTTCCAGTTCCGCAATATCCGAACCCTTGGTTTCGTTCATATTGACAATAAATTTGCGGAGCCGGAGGTCTTCATGCAGGGTGTCGGCGTATTCCTTCGGATCCACATACCACCGGGAAGACCACGTTCTATTGATGCCAATCCGCAATCCGATAGGATTAACTTTTTGTCCCATTTATTTCCCCGCCTTATTTGTCTCATCAATTACCACCGTTATGTGGCACATCCTCTTCAGAAGCATATCCGCCCGGCCCCGTGCACGGAACCAAATCCGCTTCATCCGGGGACCTTCGTTGATCAACACTTCCTTAATATAGAGCATATCCTCGTCAAGCTGCTTGTTGGCGCTCAGGGCGTTCGACGCCGCGGACTTTACGGTCTTGCGGAGCAGACGGGCGCCTTTGTGGGGTATATTCTCCAACACCGACATGGCCTCGGGGTAGGGTTTGCGGCGAATCAGATCCGCCACGGGCCGCACCTTAAAGGGAGATGCGAGAAGGAACCTTGATATGGCCCGGTAACCGGACTTTGCTTGCTTTGTTTCCATAATATCATCTACCCCTTGGAGGCTTTCTTATCCGAACCCGCATGACCCCGGAAAATCCGGGTGGGGGAGAATTCACCTAACTTATGACCAACCAAGTTTTCCGTGATATACACGGGAACCCAGGTCTTGCCGTTATACACCGAAATAGTCCCCCCGACCATTTCAGGGATGATGGTGGAACAGCGGGAATAGGTTTTAATCATTCTCCGGTCCCCGGCTTTACTCATATCCAGCACTTTTTTATAGAGGCTCTTCTCTATAAAAGGGCCTTTCTTGATCGATCTTGACACCCGTTTCTCCTATTTCTTTTTACCACGGCTTACGATAAACCGGGATGAAGGCTTATGTTTATTCCGGGTCTTGAATCCCTTGGTGGGTTGTCCCCAGGGACTGACCGGATGAATACCCTTGTTCTTTCCTTCACCGCCTCCGTGGGGGTGATCTACCGGGTTCATGGCCATACCACGAACCGTGGGACGCACACCCAGCCAGCGTTTGCGGCCCGCTTTACCGAGCTGCACATTCATGTGATCCTCGTTGCCCACGGTACCAACGGTGGCATAGCACTTCTTGAAGACCATGCGCATCTCCCCGGAAGGCAGCTTGAGAGTAACGTAATCCCCTTCCTTAGCGGCAATAAGCGCGCTGGAACCGGCGGAACGGGCCATCTGGCCGCCCCGGCCCAGGGTGAGCTCAATGTTGTGTACCGTAAAGCCCAGGGGAATATTCTCCAGGGGCAGCGCGTTACCGGCTTCGATGGGCGCTTCGGGGCCGCTCAGGATTGCTGCGCCGATCACCAAGCCCTTGGGGGCAAGGATATAACGCTTTTCGCCGTCAACATAGTTAATCAGAGCAATATTGGCGCTCCGGTTGGGATCATATTCAAGGGTGACAACCTTTCCAGGTATGCCGATCTTGTCTCGCTTAAAGTCGATAGTCCGGTACAGCCGCTTATGGCCGCCACCCTTATGCCAGACGCTGATACGCCCGTGAGAGTCACGACCCGCTTTTTCCGGACGGCCCGTGGTAAGGGATTTTTCCGGCGCGGTGTGTTTGGTAAGATCCGAATAATCCAGGCTTTGCCATTGGCGCATTCCCGGTGTTATCGGCCTATACGTTTTAATTCCCATATATTTCCCCTACGTCCTTATCCTATACGCCTTCGAAGAGGCTGATCTTCTCGTCCTTAGGGAGACGGATGATCGCCTTCTTCCAGTTGGAGGTATACCCCGACCGGTTCCGCTGCCGCTTGGGCTTGCCGCCAACAACCATGACCGAACAGGAAATGGGATGGACATTAAAAAGCCTGCGAACCGCTTCTTTTATCTGAATCTTCGTGGCCGAAGGATCGACCCTAAACACATACTTGCCCTCTTCCCTAAGGTTGTTGGCTTTTTCGGAAAGCACCGGCTCGATAAGTACTTTTTCGTAGATGATCATTCAGCTGCCTCCCCTGCTTGCTCCTCGGCGTTATAAAAAGCACTCAGACTTTTAGCAGCAGTTTCCAGAAGAATAACCCGGCGGCCGTAGAAAATATCATGAGCCCGCAGACGGTTATAGGAAAGAAAACTGAGCCAGGGGATGTTGGCCCCGGCCTTCTTGATCTTGGCATCGTCATCCTTGAGGATAATCACGGTCCGCTGCTTATCACCGAAGTTCTTCAGCAGACTTGCCAGCTCCTTGGTTTTCCCGGATTCGATGGAGAAATCCTCCACCACCTTCAGGGTATCGCTCTGGGCTTTCAGACTTAAAATAGTTTTCAGCGCAAGACGCTTGGCCTTCTTCGGAATGGTATAAGAAAAATCCCGGGGCCGGGGGCCGAAAACAATACCGCCGCCAACCATGATGGGAGATTTTTTATCACCCCGCCGGGCACGGCCGGTGCCTTTCTGCTTATAGGGCTTGGCATTGGAGCCGTGAACTTCGCCCCGGTCCTTGGTACTGGCGGTACCCAGCCGTTTATTGGCAAGCTCATTGTTAATGGCATACCAGATAAGATCTTCGTTCACCGGAAGGCCGAATACGGCGTCATCCAGGTCTATGCTGCGAAGTTCCTTACCATCTGTGGAATACACTGTCCGATTCATTGTTTCCCCGCCTACTTCTTCACCGCGGCTCTGACCACCACGAGTCCCTTGTTAATTCCGGGGACCGCGCCGCGAACCATGATAAGCTTATTTTCCGTATCAACCTTGATGAGCCGCAGACTAAGAACTGTTTTCTGCTCCCGTCCCATACGGCCAGGAAGTTTCATGTTCTTAAAGGTACGGCCGGGATAGGTTGACTGCCCGGTTGAACCAGGTTCCCGGTGGAACTTGGAACCGTGGGAAGCACGACCGCCGCTAAAGCCCCAGCGCTTTATAACGCCCTGCATACCCTTACCCTTGGAAACTCCGGTGACATCTACATACCGGACCCCTTCAAACACTTCTATACCAAGCTCATCACCATCGGCTACTTCTTTTTCAAAGTCCCGAAATTCCCTGATACGCTTTTTCGGTTTGATATTTTCCGAAAACTGCCCGGCATAGGGTTTGCTCACCCTGCTCTGCTTCATATCATCAACCCCGAGGAGCACGGCGGAATAGCCGTCCTTATCCGCGGTTTTCCGGGCAACGACAGTATTAGGATCAATCCTCAGTACCGTTACCGGAACAAGATTACCCTCTTCGTCAAAAACCTGAGTCATGCCCACTTTCTTGGCCATCAGCCCCAACATAGTAAACTCCAAAGCGGTTTTTAACCGCATCCCTCGGACTTGAGTCCGCTTACTGCTTTATCTCAACATCCACACCCGCGGGAAGTTCCAACTTCATCAAAGAATCCATCACCTCTGCGGAGGGATTAATAATATCGATTAAACGCTTATGGGTACGCATTTCGAACTGTTCCCGCGCTTTTTTATTCACATGGGGAGAACGAAGCACCGTCACCTTGTTAATCCGGGTCGGAAGGGGGATGGGTCCGGTGACCTTGGCGCCCGCCTTCTGAACCGTCTGAACGATGGATTTCGCGCTCTGATCAATCAACTCCACATCGAAACCGCGTAATCGAACGCGAATTCGTTCCTTAGCCATTATTCCTCCGATGACTCGTAGTTTAATTTCCGGCTAAACCGAAAACTAAACTACGCTATCAATCATTTCAATCGGTGTTATTCGATGATTTCCGTAACCTGCCCGGAAGCAACGGTTTTACCGCCCTCACGGATAGCAAAACGCAATCCTTTCTCCATCGCAATGGGGTGGATCAGGTCACCGATAATCTCGGCATTATCCCCGGGCATTACCATTTCTTTCCCCTCGGGGAGATTGACCGTACCGGTGATATCGGTGGTCCTGAAATAGAACTGGGGCCGATAACCGGAAAGGAAGGGCCGGTGCCGTCCGCCTTCGTCCTTCGAAAGACAATAAATCTGTCCCTTGAATTTGCTATGGGGAGTGATACTGCCGGGCTTAGCCAAAACCTGTCCGCGCTCAACTTCCTTCTTTTCAACACCCCGGAGCAAGGCGCCGACGTTATCGCCGGCCTGGGCATCGTCCAGGAGCTTATTGAACATTTCAATACCGGTAACAACGGTCTTCTTGGTGGGCCGGATACCGACGATTTCAATTTCTTCATTCAGCTTGAGCAGACCCCGTTCCACCTTGCCGGTTACTACCGTACCACGGCCGGGAATGGTGAACACGTCTTCGATGGGCATCAGGAAGGGTTTTGCATCTTCCCGGACCGGGTCGGGGAAGTAGGTATCCATAGCTTCCAGGAGCTCATCCACGCACTTTGTGGCCTCCGGATTATCCGGTTCAGTCATGGCCTTAAAAGCGGAACCTTTGATGATGGGAATCTTATCGCCGGGGAACCCGTTGGCGGTAAGAACTTCCTTAACCTCTTCTTCAACCAATTCGATCAACTCAGGATCGTCCACGAGGTCGACCTTATTGAGGAATACGATCATATTAGGCACACCGACCTGACGAGCCAGGATGATGTGTTCCCGGGTCTGGGGCATAACCGAGTCCGGGGCGGACACGACCAGGATAGCTCCGTCCATCTGGGCGGCGCCGGTGATCATGTTCTTGATATAGTCGGCATGTCCGGGACAGTCGATGTGGGCATAGTGCCTCTTTTCGGACTGATACTCCAGGTGCCGGGTATTGATGGTAATACCCCGGGCTTTTTCTTCCGGGGCATTGTCGATTTCGTCGTACTTCATGACCTTATCACCGTATTTCTTACCACAATGCATGGTAATAGCGGCGGAAAGGGTGGTTTTGCCATGGTCAACGTGACCAATGGTCCCGACATTCATGTGAATTTTCGTTCGATTGAACTTATCCTTCGCCATAACGTGTCCTCCTTACGCTTTTGGGCACATAATTTAATTCATTCACTAAACACTCAAAAGAGTGCAAGACTAACCAGTAAACAGAGATTGTTGTTTATTAAAAGAAAAGAAGGGATGACAAGAGAACGGCGCTAAAAAAACCGTCACTGTCCACCTTTCTCATCTTTAACAACCTTATCATTGGGCTGTTGAAAGAACCGTATTCTTCAACATCCCACCACGATGATCGGTTTGGACTTTTAAGATTTCCGCGCCGTTCACCAAACCATTTGCCACAGGTAGGCAACTGATACTTCATACTATAAAATCTTTCTGCTGCCTCCCTGATAGCCGCACAACGCGGTAATCATAATCCGGCAATTTAAAACGCCGGACTTTTATTTCAAATAACCATTCCGGGGCGAACCCCGAATCCTTCAAGTATACAGAGAAAAATCCAGAGGATTTTTCCTACCATCTATAGTGGGCAAAGGCCTTATTCGCCTCCGCCATCTTGTGGGTATCTTCCTTCTTCTTGAAGGCAGTACCGGTATTATTATACGCATCCAGCAGTTCCGCCGCAAGCCGGTCATCCATGCCATGGCCGGAACGAGCCCGAGCGGCGTTGATAAGCCAACGCATTCCCAGGGCTTCCCGCCGGGATTCACGGATTTCCACCGGAACCTGATAGGTAGCGCCGCCAACCCGCCGGGATTTAACTTCGATATTTGGCTTGACGTTCTCTATGGCCTTAAGGAAAACCTCCAGAGGCTCCTTATCGGCCTTGGACTGAAGGGTCGCCAACGCACCATGGACTATCCGCAGGGATATCGAACGCTTTCCCTGCCACATCATACGGTTCACAAACTTAGAAACCACTACACTATTATACTTAGGATCCGGTAAAATACCCCGATCCTGGGTCTTCTTTTTACGTCCCATGACTACCCCCTTATGCCTTAGGCCGCTTGGCGCCGTACTTTGAACGGCTGCGCTTGCGGTCTTCCACACCGAGGGTATCCTTGGCGCCCCGGATAATATGATAACGGACACCGGGAAGGTCCTTAACACGGCCCCCACGGACCAAAACCACCGAGTGTTCCTGAAGATTGTGTCCAATACCAGGGATATAAGCGGTCACTTCCGTACCGTGGGAAAGGCGCACACGGGCAACCTTCCGCAGGGCGGAATTCGGCTTCTTGGGGGTAACCGTCATTACACGGGTACAAACCCCGCGTTTCTGGGGACAGGATTGGAGAGCAGGAGACTTCGTCTTGGAGGTAACTTGCTGCCGTCCAAAGCGAACCAGCTGGTTAATTGTTGGCATGTACTAAAAACTCCCTTAAATTCAAAAGGCCTTCGATTAGGTAAGCCAATCTATCAAAAACATAAAAAAAAGTCAAGCGGTTTTTGGCAATTTTTTACCAACCGCGATAAAAGCCCTATGAGACAAAAGGCTTATAAGAATATGTCAGAATATGGAAAAAAGTACAAGGGGTTTGGAAGAAATTGTTCCAATTTTTTGTATATTGACATTATGAATCATGAAATCTACACTTTTAAGATAAAGCCTACTATTTTTGTATAGTTTATCAGATAATAGTATACTGTGAAGGAAAGCGTGAACGGACAGGAATTGTTACGTTTGGAAGGTATTGAAAAAAGTTTCGTAGGGAGACTTGGTTCCAAGACACCGGTTTTGCGGGGTATCGATCTTTCTGTAAATTCCGGGGAATTTATCACCCTTTTGGGCGCCTCGGGCTGCGGTAAGACTACTACCCTGCGGATCATCGCGGGGCTGGAGAAGGCCGACGCCGGCAGGGTGTTTCTTTCCGGGGAGGATGTGAGCGATCTGGCGCCCAACCAGCGGGATGTAAACATGGTGTTTCAGAATTATGCTCTCTTCCCCCACATGAACGTGGCATCGAACATCGGCTACAGCCTTAAGCTGAAGGGCCGGCCCCGGGAGGAAATCAAAAAAATCGTCGCCGAAGCCCTGGATATGGTCCAGTTACCGGGGTTTGAGGAGCGGCTGCCGACATCCCTTTCCGGGGGACAGCGCCAGCGGGTGGCGGTGGCCCGGGCCATGGTGAACCGGCCTAAGGTGCTGCTTTTGGATGAGCCCCTGGGGGCGCTGGACCTGCAACTGCGCCGGCAAATGCAGTTGGAACTGAAACGGCTGCAGAAACAATTGGATATTACCTTCATATATATAACCCACGATCAGGAAGAGGCGCTGACCATGAGCGACCGTATTGCCGTAATGCGGGACGGCCGATTTGAACAGATCGGTTCCGCGCCTGAAGTGTACGCTCACCCTAAGACGAGTTTTGTGGCCCAGTTTGTGGGGAGCGCCAACATACTCCATGGAACCGCCGCTGTTTCCGGGAACGCCGGGAATGCGAGAAACATTGTTTTTGACCATCCCGCGGGACAGGTCCGGATACAAAACCTTGGGGCGCCCATTGCCCCGGGACAGAAACTGACCGTGGCGATCCGCTCGGAGCATCTGACCCTGGGAATGCCCTTCCAGAAAACCCTCTACGGCGCGGAAGGCCTGGAGGCTGAGGTTAGGGGGAAAAGTTTTGCCGGGGGGCAGCTCCGGATAAGCGCGGTACTTACGGGGGGTGAGGAGATTGTGGCCAGCCGCCACGGCATGGATACGCCCCTCAATACCGGGGATAGGATACGGATAAACTGGGCTAACCCTGCGCAGGCGGTTATCGTAGACCGGGAGGAACCGGTATGAGCCGGACCGGATCTCTACGGCGGTCCTTTTTACCCCGCCTTTCGCCGGCCCTTCCCCTGTACCTGTTTACCCTGGTTTTTGTGCTGGGGCCCCTTGTCTATATGCTTGCCCTGAGTTTTATGCACCGGGAAGGCGCCTGGGGGGTGGCTGCGGAATTTACCCTGCGCAATTATCAGCGTATAGGCATTCCGGAATTTGCGGGAACCTTTGTCCAATCTATACTACTGTCCTTAATCAGTACCGTCATGGTGATCATCCTGGGCTATCCCTTTGGTTACTTTATGGCCCGCCTGGATAAACGCTGGAGGAGCCGGGTTATGCTGCTGCTGATCATCCCCTTCTGGACGAGCTCCCTGATGCGGCTCTACGGCTGGATAATCATGTTCCGGGCCAACGGGCCGTTGGACATCCTGCTGATGGGCCTCCATATTACCCGGGAGCCCATGCGGCTGCTCTACAGCTACCCGGCGGTGGTTACCGGTATGATCTACGCCCTCCTGCCCTTTATGATTTACCCGGTTTATGCCAGCGCGGAAAAGCTGGACCGGGAACTGGTGGAAGCGGCCCGAGACCTGGGGGCCTCGCCGATCCGGGCCTTCCTCACCGTGAGCCTTCCCCTGACCATGCCGGGACTTTTCTCCGGGGTGGTCCTTACCTTTGTCCCCTCCATGGGGCTCTTCTTTATCGCCGACATCCTGGGGGGCAACAAGGTAGTATTGGTGGGGAACCTGATCCATGAACAGTTGATGAA
Organism: Treponema primitia ZAS-1; assembly: GCF_000297095.1. Taxonomy (NCBI): domain Bacteria; kingdom Pseudomonadati; phylum Spirochaetota; class Spirochaetia; order Treponematales; family Treponemataceae; genus Treponema; species Treponema primitia. The sequence goes on from NZ_AEEA01000058.1 coordinate 41,136, forward strand.
GGCCCACGACTGGCCCTTCGCCGCCGCCTTAAGCGTGGTTCTTATGGTAATGACCAGTATTTTCATCTATCTGTACCGCAGGCTCAGCCGGACCCTGGGGGGCAGCGGCGAATTGGAAGGGCTGGTATGAACAAGCAGGGGTTCTTAAAAAAAGGCTATGTCGCCGTAATACTGGTTTTGATGTACGTACCTATACTGATAGTTATCATCTATTCTTTTAATACGAGCCGTTTGAGTTCGGCCTGGAGCGGATTTTCCCTCCGCTGGTACGGGGAGTTGTTCCGGGACCGGGCCCTGTTCAACGCCCTGCGGAACAGCCTGGTCCTGTCCCTGAGCTCAAGCTCTTTGGCGGCGATCATCGGGACCCTGGGCGCGGTGGGGACAGAGCGGACAGCGGACGCCCGATCCCTCCGGGCGAGGACCGGCAAGATCCTGGAATACCTTTCCCTCCTGCCCATCATGATTCCGGAAATTATCCTGGGCATGGTACTGCTGGTTTTCTTTTCCCTTCTGGCCCTCCCCCTGGGAATGTTCACCCTGATTATCGCCCATACCTGTTTTTGTATTCCCTATGTTTACATGGTGGTTAAGGCACGCCTCGCCGGGCTTGATAAGAGTTATGTGGAGGCGGCGAAGGATCTGGGCGCCGGGGATTGGCGGGCTTTTTACGACATCACCCTCCCCCTGATCCTGCCGGCTATTGTTTCGGGAATGCTCATCGCCTTTGCCATGAGCTTTGACGATGTGATTGTCAGCGTCTTTGTTACGGGCCCCGATACCAACACACTGCCCATCAGAATTTTTTCCCAGATTAAAACCGGGGTAACGCCAAAAACGAACGCCCTCTGTACCCTGCTCTTTGCCGCCACAGTAATACTGTGTCTTGCATCGGCTGCACTAGGTAAATCGCGGAGTAATAACCGTGGTATATAAATTGGCAAGAAAGAAACAAAAGGAGATCTAACGTGAAAAAAAACAGTGTTGTCCTATTGACCGCAGCAATATTCCTTATTCCGTTTATGGTAATAAGCGGGTGTTCAAAAAAGGATACGGTAAAAAAACAACTTACCCTCTATACCTGGGCGGAAATGTTCCCCCAGGAGATCCTCGACGGGTTTGAGAAGGATACGGGTATCGCCATCAATTATGTTAACTTTGAGGAAGATGAAACCATGTTAACAAAACTGCAAACCGCCAAGGGGGGAGATTACGATCTGATCATTGCCGATGACTATATCATCGAAACCGCCATTGCGGAGGGCTTGGTTCAAAAACTGGATAAGTCCAAGCTTTCCAACTACAGGAATATAAACCCCCTCTATCAGGGGCCCTTCTACGATCCCCGGGATGAGTATACGGTCCCCTACGGCGCCGGGGTGGTGACCCTGGTCTACGATCCCAGCAGGGTTTCTGTAAATATCCGGGGATACGCCGATCTTTGGGATCCTTCCCTGAAAGGTCAGGTCGGACTGCTTGGCAACTACCGGGTTATCAACGGCATGGCGCTCAAGGTACTGAAACAGAGTTACAACACCAATGATACCGCTGTTATCCGGCAGGCGGGGGAAAGGCTCCTGGGTCTGGCGCCGAATATCCGGCTGATCCGGGACGATTTCCTGGAGGAAGAACTTCTTTCCGGGGAAATTGCCGCGGCGGTGATGTACACATCCCAGGCAACTGCGGCAAAGCTGGAAAACCCCGAGCTGGAGGTGGTGTTTCCCACCGAGGGAATCGGTTTTGGAATTATGGGGAGCTTTATCCCCAGCAAGGCTCCCAACGCCGAAGCGGCCTACGCCTTCCTTAACTATATCCTGGATGCCCGGCGGGGAGCGGAGTGCTTTGAATACCTGGGGTACTACAGCACCTATACTGCGTCGGATCCCCTTATCAGCGATGAATACAAATCCTTCCTTACCCTGCCTGCGGGGTTCAACGTGAACATGGAGATGATCCAAAACATCGGCGAGGAAGCGGAGGAAGAACATTCACGGATCTGGACCGCCTTTAGAACCGCCGCGGGGCAACAATAGGGAAGCGAATTAGCAGCTCAGTATACTTCCAGTTCCCCGGTTATAAAGGATTCCGGTTCAGTCCCGTCTTGGCCCTTGAGGAGCAGCTCTCCCCCGGGGCCTATGCCCCAGAGCAGGCCCTCCACTACCCGGCCTGATTCGGCGGCGCCGGGGATGAACCGGACCGGTTGGCCTTTCATGTAGAGCCGCTCCCCAAGCCGTTCCCGCCAATTGCCGCTCTGTTGAGACGGTTCTTCCAGTTCAGCGTGGAGGCGGTTCAGGAAGGCTTCCAGCAGACGGAAGCGGCTGTCCGGTTCAAGAGAGGCAGTCCGGCCCAATGCCAGGGCAATACTGGCCGCCTTGTTCCGGATATCCTCGGGAAATTCCCTTTGGCCTACATTTACCCCAATACCGATATACACAGTTTTGCCGTCCCCTTCGGTGAGTATCCCCGCGGTCTTGCCCAAAGGGGGGATCATCACATCATTGGGCCACTTTACCCGGAGGCGGTCCTTGAGGGCGGGGGCGAAATCCTCAATGGCCAGCGACAGGGCCAGCCCGGTCCTGAGGGTGAGGGCCGGGGGAATAGACGCTATTCCGGAATAGCGAAGAAGTATGGTAAAGAGGAGATTTTGTCCCTTTTCGGCTTTCCAGGGACGGTTTGCGATGCGGCCCCGGCCCGCTTCCTGGACATCGGCCACTACTACCGTGCCATGGGGTTCGTTTTGGGAGGCAAGGGTCCGGGCGTCCAGCATGGTACTGGCCGTGGTTTCCAGATAAAAAACCGGGGCGGAAAATGGATTATCCACGGAGATTTTCTTCATTAAATACAATTTTTTGTAAAATCCTTCCTTCATTCGTAAATAAAATTTAGCTTTTTTTCATAAGACTACACCGGTTAACGCCGGATTTGTATAATTTAATTACTATTTTATAGAGTATTTTATAATAAAGCGAGAATAGTAGCAATTCCAAATTCGGGACGGTAAAATGGCGCCCCTTGTCCCGGGCGTTTTCTCTTGGTATACTATTTGTCTTATGCGTATTGTGTGTCTTGACCTTGAGGGGGTATTAATCCCCGAAATCTGGATAGCCTTCTCTGAAGCGGCGGGGATTCCCGAGCTGCGGCGTACCACCCGGGATGAACCGGACTACGATAAACTTATGGCGTTCCGGCTGGAACTTCTGGCTAAACATCATCTCAAGCTGGCCGACATCCAGCGGGTTATCGGAACCATGGAGCCCCTGGAGGGGGCGGCGGAATTTACCGCTGCCCTGAAAGAACGGACCCAGCTGATCATCCTTTCCGATACCTTCGAGCAGTTCGCCAAGCCCCTGATGGCAAAACTGGGCTACCCTACCCTGTTCTGTAACAGCCTGGTGACTGGGGCGGACGGTTCTATCACGGGCTACAAACTCCGCCAGAAGGACGGCAAGAAAAATGCGGTTCTTGCTTTTAAGTCGATAAACCTGGAAATCTTTGCCGCCGGGGATTCCTTTAACGACCTGGCTATGATCCGCGAAGCCGATGCGGGCTGCCTTTTCCGGGCGCCGGAATCCATACGCACAAGCCATAGCGACATTAGCTGCGTGGATACCTACGCGGAACTTCTCGCACAGATTGATACGTTTCTATTCCCGTGAAATGAGGCGGCGCAGGACTTTGTCATTGTGGCGCCAGTCGTGGGAACTTTTGACCCGGAGGTCCAGGTCTACTTTCCAGTCCAGGATGCGGTTCAGATCTTTTTGGGCGGCCTGACGTATGGCCTTGATCATTTCACCGGACTTACCTACCACCATACCTTTTTGTGATTCCCGCTCGGTGATGATGAAGGCCCGTATCCAGAGCCGGGTTTTTGCCGGGTCTTCACCATCGTTACGCAGCTCCGTGTCCGCTACCTCCACGTAGAGCGAATGGGGCAGTTCCTCCCGCAGGCGGTTTATGGCCTTTTCCCGGATGATTTCGGCAATGCGGAAACCCAGGTCCTGGTCGGTGTAGTATTCCCCGGGGTACAGGCGCTCCCCTTCACCGGCCATGTCGAAAAGGCAATGGAGCAGTTCTTCGGCGCCTTCATTTTTTAGGGCGGAGATTTTGAAGATCCGGGAATCGGGAAGGGACGGAAGCTTTAGCGTAAGAAAACTGCGGGCCGCTTCAAAATCGGCGTCCTTGGCGTCCATTTTGTTTACCGCTGCTATCAGTTTTTCTCCTGCCAGGGGGGCCAGGCTGCGGGCGATGGCTTCTTCTTCGGCGCCGGGGGCGCGGGATGCGTCCAGCAGGTAGAGAACCAGTTCAGCTTCCTGTACCGCACGATCCGATACTTCCATGAGTTTTTTGTTGAGTTTTTTTTCCGAAGCGTGACGGCCCGGGGTATCCACAAAGATAAGCTGACCCTGGGGCCGGTTGACTATGCCCCGGATGGCGTTCCGGGTGGTCTGGGGGACCGCACTGACGATGGCTACCTTCTGCCCGCAGAGCAGATTGACCAGGGTGGACTTCCCCACCGAAGGGCGGCCTACCACCGCCACAAATGCCGATTTGTTTTCCATTATTTTACTACCATTACCTTACGAATTTCATCGATGTCCGGGGCAACGACCCGGATAAAGTACATACCCCGGGCCACTTCCCGGCCGCCGTTATTCTTTCCGTCCCAGCTTGTACGGTACTCCCCGGAAATTTTATTTTCCCGCACCAGCACTTTTACTAAAGTTCCGTCCAGGGTAAAGACCTGGATAGTGACCGGTCCGTTCCGGGTAAGCTTATAATCCAGGTAGACCTTTTCCCCGGTGGAAGGTTTAATGACGTTGTTAAGGACGGTCGCTCCGCTCCGCTGGCGGGTGATATTGTGGATCTCAAGTTTGAAGGGCTCCACCCGGTGGTACCAGGGTTTCGAATTATTGGCCAGCCGCCCGATGTAGAGGTCCCTCCGCTGGGGTGACTCGGAATCGGCGCCGCCTGAAAGGCGGAAGAAAAATTCCAGCATAGAAACACTGGTATAATTACTTTTTGAAAGATTAAAATTAAAAACATTATTACTAATAGCAGCAGGAGAACTGTTTCTTCCTGCATCCGCATAGGGAATGGGAACAATGTTGGAAAAGGTGTAGATATTTACCGCCGGGTTTCTGTCGTTATTGTACCCAAGGGAGTCAAAGTTCGGGAGCCACAGCCCGGTATTCCCGTGGGGTATCCGGACATTGTCGGGGACCGCGGCGCTGAAAAACAGTTCCGGTTTATAGCCCCCCGGAACAAAGGCGGCGTTCATGTTTACCTGGAGGGTAATATCCTTTTCCTCCAGGTATTCCATCCCGGAAAAATTACGGACCGCATGGATATCCGCCTGTTCGCTTTGTATATATTCCTGGGGATTTATCGCCCAAACCGGCCAAACAAAGAAGGACTCATTTTCAGGGGGCTGGGCGCCGGTGGGCGGCAGGGATATCAGGATATCCGTAAGGCGGTGGGGCATGGCGTCGTCTGTGGAATCCACGGGGGGGCCGTTGGGGGGAATCAAAGCGCTGGTCCTCGAAGTCCGATAATTGGTATATTTCCAGTCCAATGGGTATTTGGGGAAGGGACAATCGGGATCCGCCAAACTGGCGTCATCCGCAGGAACCGCAAGATCCCTGAGGCCTTCGACAATAAACATCCTATCTCCGGCTGCTAAATCTGCGACGCCCACTTCGGAAGGAAGGGTAAGCTCGTATTCAAATCCGGGGCTTATCACCGCAGCCTGGACCGGCAGCCCGGTAAAGGAGAATTGCAAAAGGCTGTCATTGATCTGTTCCGAAAATTGTACGAACACCTTATTGCTGTTCGGCAGCATGAGCGTATAGGTAATCCGGGGGAACACCGTATCGGTGGTGACCGGCGCTCCTTCGGTGATGGGGTTCAAACCCGTAGCCAGGTCCCTCAGGGTATTTTCCGGACCATCTGTCAAAACCTTTAGAATCGGCGCCGCATCCCCATCGGCATAATCATGCTCTTTCAGATAAATATAAATAGAGTCTCCGGCATCAGGATCCAGGCTATCCGTAACTAACGCGTAGGGTATGTTATTGGGACCCCGGGGATCGAGTTCAAATCCTTCAACCTCAACTTGGAAGTTACTAAAATCTCCGTTCAGCTCAAAGGCGGTCTGGGCGCGGAGACGGTCAACCCTGCCGTTCCCATCCGAATCTTCGGTAAAGGCGTAGAAGAACTTGAAAATCTCAACCCAGTTGATATTGTAATAGGAGTTGCTTGGATCCGCTGTATCATAATACGGGGTGGCTAAGATGGATCTGCCGCTTTTTGGTGAAGGTATGGGCATCCGGTGTTTTGACCAGCTGTACCTGATGGTAACAAAATCTATATCTACGTTAGTATCAAGCTCCGTCGAAAAATACCAGAACTTATCCCGTTCCGCCGCAAAAGCAGGATCGAACAAATCCGGTTTATCATTAGGGGGTAAGCCGTTATCAGTTATTCTGGTCATGGTAACATGATTTCCTTCCCCTCCCCTTATAAAGAATCTATGCAAAACGTAATGGCCGTCAGGGGAACCGGCGGAATAGTTTGAAAATTCTATGGTTTTTCCCGGAGCTTCACAGGTAAAATCGTACCATGTGGTATTTCCGCTTATTTTTATTGTATCCTCACCCCGCAGGTTCCACGAATTCTCCCCGGTAAATACAACATTACTATTTTCGTATTCAAAGGCGCCGCCGGGGTTCGTGGTCCAGTCAATTCCAACATACATTACACGGGGATCGCCATTTGCTTTCCTGCCCACATAAAACCTACCGGGGCTTGAACCGCTGCCGATAATCTCCATACTTCCCGCAAGCCTGAGTTCATCCGAATCCAGCGCAACATGGGCATCGATGGTGAGACTGCCGATGCTGCCATTCACCGTTAAATGGGTCGCCGTATCATAGGAAGGCCCACCGGTCATTTCAATAGTAGAATTCCAGGCAGCCCCGGAAAAACCGGCGCCTACCGTTACATTGCCAATCCCCTTTATTGTCATCTTTCCGGTTCCGGGAACTATTGGTTCTGCAATAAGTATATCCCCTTGGAGCTGGGTAATGGTTACCAGCTCGTCACTGTTTTTAATACTCCACCCCTCGCCTGCCCCCAGGGTTACCCCGTTATGATTATTAACCAGCGCAAAGGCGCCGGTCCCTTCTAAAAGGGCAGCCACCGTTCCAACATCATTTTCCGGGTGATCCAGCGTTATTTGGACATTGTTCGTTCCATATACTTTCAGCACAGCCGCCGAAAGTTTTGCTGCGGGGACCGGAACTGGATCCGGGACTGGAACTGGAGCCGGGGCTGGGGTCAAATATTCCTTTAGTTTCCCACCCGCCGATCCGCCATCAATGGCTATACTTATCGTTTTCCCAACCCCCGCGGTAAGCCCGGTAATTTCCGTTCCTCCTATTCCTGGTATGCTGGCAATAGTAAGGTCACCTTCGATTTGCCTAATGGAAATATCTCCGGGGCTTATTATGGCTATGTTTTTTACACCGTCCGCGCCGCCCGCCAGCACGCCCGCTATATCGCCTTGAGTATCAAGCGCTAAATCTTCCACCCCAAGGGTATACACGCTGCCGTCGCTTTCGGTACTTATGTTTATGGTAAGAGCCCGCAGAAATACGGTTTTTACGCGAGCCGGAGCAAGGGTAGTATTGGCGTTAACTTCAACCAGGGGCGTATCAATCCTGTTCCCAATTTCCAAAATGGAAGCGGTGATACAAACCAATTCCTCAGGTCTTAGTTCAATACCTGGCGTTGGCGGCGTTGTCACCGGCCTATTCCCCAGAAATATGGGTATCCCCGGTGGCTTGTTCCATATCTGAACCGTACCGGTAGGGCCTGCATTAATATCCGCAATTATTTCTATATCATCGGCTATCAACAAAATAGCCTGGTCCGGAGCTTCTATGCCCGGCGACGGCGCCGGAGCTTCGCCGATTTGCAAGGGTATACCATGAGCATTTATAAGCTGTACCGGTCCGTTAGGCCCCACCCCGCTAAGGCCGGTTACCACCAAGGCGTGTATCACATTCTCTGCGCCGTTGAGACTTACGGCGCCTACGGATTCTACCTTCAACACCGCAGCGTTGATGATCCCCGCCTCGGTTTGGCTTAGGGTTCCCGCAGTTTTTAGAGTCGTAGTATCGCTGCTTATTATACCGCCATTAATGACAACATCTCCCGCCGCATCCAGGGTAAGGGCGGCCACCAAAACCGGTCCGTCTTCCGTTATAACACCGGCAAGCGCCGTTACCGTTATGGCATTACCGGCTGCGGAAATACCGCCTACGATCAGGTCCGGTCCGTTCACGAAACTTACACTCTCGCCTGTTCCGTTTACCGTTACGATCAGGGTTCCAACACTGTTTGTTGCGCTGTCCAAGGTTACCGCAGCTGTTGCCGTTAGCGCCAGGGTATCCCCGGTTATTGCCACGCTTGGGTTCTGACCTATGGTCCCGGCCCCTGCTGTCGGGTCCTGGGTTTCCAGGGTTATGGCGGTCCCCGAAACCGCCCCATCTACCGTTAAAGCGCCGGTGGCCGTAGTTACCGTTACGACATGGCCGGCTGCGGAAATACCGCCTATGGCCAGGGCTGATCCGTTCAGGAAGCTTACATCCCCGCCGGCCCCGCTTACCGTTACCGCCAGGGTTCCAACACCGTTTGGTACGCTATTCAGGGTTACCGCGTCTGCCGCTGTAACCGTTAGCGCCATCCCCGTTATTACACCCGCTGCGGTTTGAATTACAGCCCCGGAGGCTGTTAAAAGCACAGGGCCTGATGACGGAACCGAAGCATCGCCGCTGGTGACCGGCCCATTTACGGTGATTGATCCACCGGCAGTAATACTGATATCCGGCGCAGAAGTGCCGCTTGTTATTCCGCTATTAATGATAACCGGTCCCGCCGCACCAAGGCTTATACCGGCCCCTAAAACCGCCCCGTTTACCGTAATGGCCCCGGCTGTCGTTGTTACCGTTACGGCGTGGCCGGCTGCGGAAATACCGCCTATGCCTATGATCAGGGCTTGTCCGTTCTTGAAAACTACATTCCCGCCGGCGCCGTTTACGGTCAGGGTTCCAACACTGTTTGCTGCGCTGTCCAGGGCTGCCCCGCCGCCCGCTGTAAGCACCAGCGTATTCCCGGTTATTGCCCCGCTTGTACTTTGGGCTATAGCCCCGGCCGAATTAAGGCTGACCAATCCTGTACCCGCAGTTAGAACTCCATTCACCGCAATGGTCCCGGCGGCTGTTATGGCTATGACTCCGCCGCCTGAATTTATCGGCCCGCTTACCGTAATATTTCCCGTTGTGGCCGTTGTTACCGTTACGGCTCCGCCGCCTGAATTTACCGCCCCGTTCACCGTAATATTTCCCGTTGTGGCCGTTGTTACCGTTACGGCTCCGCCGCCTGAATTTACTGCCCCGCTTACGGTGAGATGTCCCGTTGTGGTTGTTACCGTAACGGCGTGGTTACTTGCGGAAATACCGGCTACGGTCAGATTTGGCCCGTTCAAGAAATCTACATCCCCACCGGCGGCGCTTACCGTTAGGGTTCCCACGCTGTTTGTTGCGCCATTCAGGGTTACTACACCACCCGCCGTTACCGTTAATGTCGCAGCAGTGATGATACTACCCATACCAGTCTGAGTTACCGTTCCGGCCGTAACCAGGGTTATGTCATCCCCCGAAATTGGCCCGTTTACCAATATATCTCCGGAAGCCGTTGTCAGTGTTACATCACCGGATGCAGCGCTAATTCCACCACCTGCAACCGTAATAGCGCTGCCGGACACCGACACATACCCGGATACGGTATTTGATACCGATCCGTTTATGGTAACTACCCCATTGGCTTCAAAACTAATATTACCGGCTGCGATCTTTGATAGTGATACTGATGTATCAACTGTAATATTTCCGCCGGACTCAAAAATCACATTACCTACCGATAAAGGGGTAGTAATATTGCTGATTGTAATATTACCCGTAATAGGGGCAGTAGTATGGTTTCCGATATCCAAAATCGAAGCTGAAATATGGCTCAACCTTGTCCCGGAACCCGGCGATCCGTCAATGGACATAGGAGCATTATCCGTTTTAGTCCATATCTTCACCGTACCTGTACCGGTGGGAATACCGGCGTCAATAGCCGCACCCAGGTTGAAAGCATCGCTCACTAAGGTAATCGTACCATTAATACTGGTAATGGTTCCTGTGCTTGCCGTTGTGGTTATATCCCCGGCGGCTGTTATTGTTACAGCCCCGCCGCTTGAATTTACGGCGTTGTTTACCGTGATATTCCCGGCGGCGGTTTCTACGGTTACCGGGAAACCGTTGGATGTAATGCCAGCGGTTCCGATTCCAATCGAAAGTGCTTGACCGTTTTTAAAATCAACAGACCCTGTCCCGCTTATTGTCAGCGTATCCACCATGTTTGTCAGGCCAAGTCCAACCGCCAAGGCGGACTGTACCGTTACATTTACTCCGGTGATGGTCCCTGTACCAGTCTGACTTATCCCGCCGCTGGTCGTGATTAGGCTTATGTCCCCATCTGTGCCCGTACTGCTGGTGGCGCTTACGGCCCCGCTTATGGCGAGCGCCCCTCCGGCTTCTACCGCTATTGCCTTGGTACTGTTTATTCCGATGATCCCTAATGCTCCGCTGTTCTTGAATTGAAATCCATCGCTGTCTGTCACGTTTAATGCGCTTACGACATTCGCTGTAACACTTAAATCCACTGCACCATCGGAATCTATGGTCAAGGTCCGCCCCTGTATATTTCCAGCTGTTTGGCTTATTCCGTCAAAGGTCGTGGTCAGGCTTATATTCCCATCTGTGCCCGTGCCGGTAGTGCTTATGGTCCCGCTTATGGCGATAGCCCCTCCGGCTTCTACCGCTATTGCCTTGGTACTGCTTATTCCGGTGATCCCTAATGCTCCGCCATTCTTGAATTGAAGCCCGGCGCTGCCAGTCACGCTTAGTGTACTTACGACATGCGCAGCATCGCCTAAATCCACTGCACCTGCTGAAGCTATGGTTAATAACTGTCCTGTAATTATTACACCCGTTGTTTGGCTTATATTCCCACCGCTGGTCGTAGTCAGGCGTATATTTCCATCTGTGCCCGTGCCGGTGGCGCTTACGGCCCCGCTTATGGCGAGCGCCCCTCCGGCTTCTACCACTATTGCCTTGGTACTGCTTATTCCGATGATCCCTAATGCTCCGCTGTTCTTAAATTGAAATCCATCGCTGTCTGTCACTTCCAATATGCTTACGCCATTCGCAGCATTGTCTAAATCCACTTCGCCGACGGAATCTATGGTCAAGGTCTGTCCTGTAATTTTTCCGTCCGTTGTCTGGCTTATCCATCCGCTGGTCGTGAGATCTATTATGCCGGAACTTGGATTCGTTTTAAGTCCCGCTATCCCGCCTATCTCCGCAATAGTAAACCCGGCGATGCTGGTTACCGTTATATCTCCCGTGGTATCTACCGCTAAGCTTGCGGAGTCTAAAGAACCGATGGTAACATCGCCCGTCGCCTGGATTGCCAATCCGGGAACAGGAACTGTATAAGTATTAAGACCAGTAATACTGTCGTTGCTTCCATTATTTGCCCGCAAAATCAAGTTAGTCACCGTTGTATCCAGGGTTATAGCACTATTAATATCTATACTACTAGTTTTTGCGAAACTTCCCAACTCCACGACCGAAGCCTTTATAAGGGGATACTCGAAATTTGTAAAACTCATTCCCGTGCCTGATCCACCTAAAGTAATAGTACCACCAGTCGAAAAGTTCTCTATCTTTACCGTGCCGGTGGCCCCAGCATCAATTAATCCTGAAGATGTAATAGCAATATCATCTACAATCAGGGTAATATTCCCATCGTCTGACTTTATTTGGTCAGTTACAGTAATACCCCCGATCCCCGCCGCCGTTAAACTGATATTCCCGGCAGTTCCGGTCCCCGTGCTTTCTATCGGCCCGTTTATCGCCATATCCCCGACAGCTGTTACCCCTATTGGCCCGCTACCCGTAATCGTTGCTACGCTTCCAAGCTCAAAATCTCCACCGGAAATTATAGCTATTGATCCGCCATTTGATTCAATGGCGTCAGCTACAGTAATATCCCCGGTCCCCGTCGTCGTTAAACTGATATCCCCGGTACTTTCTATCGGCCCGTTTATCGCCATATCCCCGGCAACTGTTACCTCTATTGGCCCGCTACCTGTAATTGTTATTCCGATTCCAAGCTCAAAATCTCTACCGGAAGTTATAGCTATTGATCCGCCATTTGATTCAATGGCATCAGCTACAGTAATATCCCCGGTCCCCGTCGTCGCTAAACTGATATCCCCGGTACTTTCTATCGGCCCGTTTATCGCCATATCCCCGGTAGCTTCTAACCCTATTGTCCCATCGCTTTCTATCGATCCGTTTATCGTTATATCCCCGACAGCTTCTAACTCTATTGTCCCATCGCTTTCTATCGATCCGTTTATCGTTATATCCCCGACAGCTTCTAACTCTATTGTCCCGGCGCTTTCTATCGACCCGTTTATCACCATATTCCCGGTACCGGTAGTAGAAGTAATTAATAAGCTCTTTGAATCATTATTTAATACAGCACTAAATGTACTACTAAATATTAACTCCCCCACTACCGTTAACCAAGGGTTTGTACTATCGTTTCCTACTTGCAACATTGATAAATCTAATGTAGTTGGACCTGATGCTGAATTTTTTAGCGTAACTGTGTCAGTACCATTAAATTGAATTGTTACAGTACCTATATCAGTAGCAATAATAAAACTAGGTAAGGCTACTATCGAAGAGCTTGTGAATATAGCAATATCATCATTGCGCGCGGGAGAAGTACCTATAGGATTACCTAAATTATAACCAGGAAACCCATTAACCACAGGCCCACTACCAACCTCATGAGTCCAATTCCCCGGAATATCCCAAGCATCGCCGGCGGACCCACTCCATGTATACGTATCTCCCCAGGCAACACCGGCGCAGAAAATGAGTATCCCCACCATCACCCGGAGCTTATTCATCCGCGATCCGCCCTAAACACAACTTTTTATCAATATCGATATGGAGTGTCATCTATATCCGTAAGTATAACATGCAGCGCCCCCTTTTCCAAGGTAACAGGAAGAGGTTTGCGTCATAACTTATCAATATGCGCTATATGTGGGGTATGTTTGGTTGTTATGCCATATATATGGCACACAATTTATCAAATCCTACAGCTTCCACTTGCGGGAAGACACCGAACGGGACTATATTTTAACCGGGGCGCTGGAAATCCACTTCATAGACATGGTGAAATTCAAGCGGCTCCGGGAAAAGGACATTAGGAACGATACCTTACAGCGGTGGATGACCTATTTTAACCAAGATAGTCCGCCTGAACTGGTAGAGGAGATAGTACAAATGGATACGGTGATACAGAAAGCGGAAAATAAGATGGACTTTGTGTCACAAGACAAGGAAGCGTTACGGGCCTACCAGATGCGGGCAATGGCGATGTCAGACTGGACCAGCGGTATCAACAAGGCAAAGCGGGAAGGTAAGGCAGAAGGCAAACGGGAAGGTAAAGTTGAAATAGCCCGGAACATGAAAGCCATGGGGATGACGAGCGCACAAATCACTACTGCCACCGGGCTTACGCTGGAAGAGATTGAAGGGATTTAGCTCTTGACCTTAATCTATTCAATAAGCCGCTTTCCCAGGTCCGTCACTTCCGGCATCTGGGCGTAGAGGGGTTTGTGGCCCCTGGCTTGGGCTTTATCCGCTTCCACCAGCAGTACAAAAAGCTCGTTTAGGAGATCCGCCAGTAAACGGAGGTTGGAGGCGAAGTTGTTCACCGCCATATCCCGCAGAACCTTGTCGGGGCCGGTCATGGCGCCTATGCTCTGGCGGCTGCGTATGCCCGGGATCAGGTTTGTGCGGGCCTCGAATACCAGATCCGCAGCGGCGGCAAGCTGGCGGTAGAGGTCGTCCAGTTCATAGCCCTGGTAGCGGAATTGATCCCCCCTTTCCATAAAAACCTCAATCAGGCTCCAGGTCTGGTTATCTATGGCGAGCTGCAACAATGCGGGCCGTATAAAACGGTTGGCGATGTTCGAACGGTAATGCTCACCTAGGCGTTCAATGAGTCTGATTATCTGGGGATCTTGAATTTGCATCGTATATATAATTATACTTTCAATGATGATTATTGACAAGCGTTGGCGGGCATTTATAGCCCTGTTTCCCGTACTGTTCCTTGGCTCCTGCTCCTTCCAAAGATCCAATACCGCTGTTTTATGGACCGATAGACCGGAATTTGCCCTGTATGCTGAATATTTTAACGCCAGCCAGGGGGATTATAAAATCGAAACCCGCTATTTCGAGTCTCCGTCCCGGAAACTCACCGATAACGATGGGGATTTTCCTGATATTGTGGCAGGAAGCTGGCTTAAAAGCGCCACCACCCGGACCTTTTTCCGGCCCATGGACAATCTTTTTAAGAAGGACGGGGTGTCCGGAGACTCCTTTTACCGGCAGCTCCTTGATCTGGGAAACATCGACGGCAAACAGTATCTGCTCCCGGTGGCTTTCAATATCCCCTCATTGATTTTCGCCCAGGACAAGGGGGAACTTTTGTCCAGCCCCTTTACCCTTAGCCTGGAGGAAATAAAGGACCTGGGGAAATCCTTCAATGTCATAAATAATGGGGTCTATTCCCAGATGGGCTTTTCCCCCGCCTGGGATGATGACTTCCTCTTTGTAAGTGCGGTTCTCTTTGGCGCCTCGTTCAGGGAGGCCGCTCCACTGGACTGGGATAATACGGCCCTGGAAAAGGCCTTAGCCTATATCGAATCCTGGATACATGAGGCTAATATGGGTATTCAGGCGGAGGATGATTTTTCATTCAAATACTTCTACGATCCTCCGGCAAAGCTGGTTATATCCGGGCGGATACTCTTCTTCTACATGCTCAGTTCCGACCTTTTTACTCTGCCCCAGGAGCGGTGGACCAATCTGGATTTCCGCTGGATAGCCGGAGAAGATACTATTCCCATCTCGGAGGATATGGTTTACTACGGCATTTACCGGAATAGCCGGGCGCGAACGGCTGCGGAAGCCTTTACCCAGTGGTTTTTTCGGGAAGACACCCAGCGCCTGATCCTGGAAGTGGGGAAGAACAACCGACTTAACGAGACCCGGTTCGGCATAGCAAACGGCTTTTCCGCCCTTAGAACCGTGACGGAACATGTTTTTCCCCAGTTCTACCCCGCTCTTCTGGGCCATATGCCCCCGGGGAGCTTCCTTTCTCCGCCGAATATCCTGCCCCGAAACTGGAGTTCCCTGAAAGAACGGGTCATACTCCCCTACCTGCACGAACGGATCCGCGCCACAAACCGCGGGGATATCCGCTCCCTGGACCGGCGTCTTACGGACTGGAACCGTCTGAACCGGGGTCTTTGACAAAAAGACTAATCTTTAATTTTTCCCCCTCCGATATTTAAAGAGAAGGAGAAAGGTATGAGTTTGGGGGTTTCAACCAACACCGCAATTCCCAGCATTGGCTATGCAATCAGCGCATCCAGGGGGGGAAGAATGTCCCTGCCGGTGGCTCCTTCAAGCTATATCTACTCCCACTTTAAGCATGTTTCCGGGACTCCCGCCCCTGAGGGAACCCGGGGCGTGGCCATCAGCAGGCTGAAAATCCTGGATGTGCTTATTGAGCAGTTGGCCCAGATTAAGAAACGGCCCGAACCGGCCCTGGATACGGATCCTTCAGACGAGCAGATTGATGCGCTGATCGACCAGTACCGGGGACAGATACGACAAGCCCAGGCAGCCGCGACCGCCATGCCCTATAGCCCTGCGCCTTCAAGCCCCGCCGGAGCTATTGTCAATCTGGTAGCGTAAACCAGAACAATTCCAAATTTGGGATCAGCTTTTCCGTTTTGTTTTTTTGTCCCGCGTGGATAGGAAGATGATAAGCCCCAAAAAAAGCAGCATGATAATCCCGAATAGCAGGGCGTACACCATGTTGGAGTCGGCTACCTGAACCGGTTCTGCCAGGGGGAGGCCGGAAAATACCGGTTCCTCTTCTACCGGCTTAGGTCCGGTGAGGATCATGATCAGGCAAATAACGATTGCAAGGCCAATGACGGCCAGGGCAATAACGGCGGCCCGCTTAACCAGCTTTTCGGACTGTTTGGAGAGGGCAAACCTGATGATTACCCCCAGCAGGGCCAGGGATACAAGGATACCTACGATAATCATACAAAGAACCATATATTAAAATCCCCTACTTTTACAAGTTCCATTACTTGTGTATAATAAAGAAAATGATTTAATTTTAGGAATGCGTTGCGTTCCTTTCCAGTTGACGGAGAAAAAATAGAGGAGTTTCCATGAAAGTTCAAGAATTAAAACATGCGGGTCTTAAGAAGTGGATCGAGGATGCGGTTGCCCTGATGACCCCCGATTCGGTAGAAATTTGTGAAGGTACCCAGACCGAGTACAACCACATGATAATGGTGAATATTGCCGCAGGGCTTGCCACCCCCCTCAACGCGGGGAAACTGCCCGGCTGCGTGCTTTTCCGCTCCGACCCCTCGGACGTGGCCCGGGTTGAAGACCGGACCTTTATTTCCAGCGAAAAAGAAAGCGACGCCGGCCCTACCAACCATTGGACAGCCCCGGCGGAACTCAAAAAAACCATGACCAAGCTTTACAAGGGCAGCATGAAGGGCCGTACCATGTACGTTATCCCCTTCTCCATGGGCCCCGTTGGGTCGGATATCGCCAAGATCGGCGTTGAAATCACCGATTCGGCCTACGTGGTGGCCAATATGCACATCATGACCCGGGTGGGTACCAAGGTCCTCGATGTTCTGGGCAAAGACGGCTTCTTTGTACCCTGCTACCACTCGGTGGGTAAGCCCCTCGCCGAAGGCCAGAAGGACAACGGCGTGTGGCCCTGCGCTCCCATGGCGGACAAGTACATCTCCCACTTCCCCGAGACCCGTGAAATCTGGTCCTACGGTTCCGGCTACGGCGGCAACGCCCTGCTCGGCAAAAAGTGCCTGGCGCTGCGTATTGCGTCCGTACTGGCCCGGGACGAAGGCTGGCTGGCGGAGCACATGCTCATCCTCAAGCTGACCAACCCCAAGGGTGACGTGAAGTACGTTACCGGCGCCTTCCCCTCTGCCTGCGGTAAGACCAACCTGGCCATGCTTATCCCCACCCTCCCGGGCTGGAAAGTCGAGACCGTCGGTGATGACATTGCCTGGATGAAGTTCGGCGCAGACGGCCGGCTCTACGCCATCAACCCCGAAGCGGGTTTCTTCGGTGTGGCCCCGGGTACCAACTACGATTCCAACAAGAACGCCATGGAATCCTGCAAGAAAAATTCGATTTTCACCAACTGCGGTCTTACCGAAGACGGCGATATTTGGTGGGAACAAATCGGACAGGGCGCTGCGGGCCAGGAAGTGATCGACTGGAAAGGCGCTTTACGGCCCTCCCCCATTAACGATAAGGCCGTCAAGGGCCAGGAAATCGCCCACCCCAACGCCCGGTTTACCGCCCCCGCGAAGCAGTGTCCCTGTGTCGCTCCGGAATGGGAGGATCCCAAGGGTGTGCCGATTTCGGCCTTCCTCTTCGGCGGACGCCGCCCCTCCACAATTCCCCTGGTAAACCAGGCTAAGAGCTGGACCCACGGCGTGTTCATGGGTTCCATCACCGGTTCCGAAGTTACCGCTGCGGTCATCTCCGACCAGGTGGGCCAGGTCCGGCGGGACCCCTTCGCCATGCTGCCCTTCTGCGGCTACCACATGGGCGACTACTTCAAGCATTGGCTCAGCCTGGGCAAGAAAGCGGAAGCCGCCGGTAAGGCCGACAAGCTCCCCAAGATCTTCTTCGTCAACTGGTTCCGCAAGGACGCTGACGGCAAGTTCATGTGGCCCGGCTACGGTGAAAACAGCCGGGTTCTCGCCTGGGTATTCGACCGCTGCGACAACAAGGATAACTGCGTGGAAACCCCCATCGGCAACCTCCCCAAACCGGGAACCATCGAAGCGCCTAAGGGCGTGAGCGAAGCGGTGCTGAAGGAACTCTGTTCCGTGGACATTGACGGCTGGAAAAAGGAAATCGCCGATGTCCGCAAGAACCACTATCCCAAGTTCGGCGACAAGATGCCTAAAGAACTCTACGACGAGCTGGACGCTATCGAGAAAAGACTGAACGCATAATAAATACCATCGCGCCTGTTAAAGTTTTCGCCGCAGGGTTTTCCTGCGGCTTTTTTGTGTACTATTGGATGCTTAACCACGCAACAAATTCATCGGTGGTCTTGGTCCATTCAACCTGAACCGTAGCGTTCTTTTTGATAATGAATTCGGAGAGTCCGTATTCCGTGCCGTTGTCCGCCCAATCGTAGGTGTATCCTAAGCGTGTCCACGGCCAGGCGGAATCAAAATATGACCAGATGATGTTTCCATTAAACCATTCCTTAAAAGCCGGATCGACATCATCGGGCAATTTAACTTCGCTAACCGGCTTGGTACTATCACGCTCGAACGCAGGCCGGTGAACATCGGCGGGGTTTACCCACATTGCGGTAACGTGGGTGTATTTCCCGTCTTCGGGTAATCCGATGAGCTGCTTAAAACGGAGCGTCCAATCGGAAACCCCCGCCTTGTTACCCTTATACCATTTAACTGTTTCCTTGTCGGTGAATACCCACACTTCGCCGTATTTCGTTTCATAGTCCTCTCCGGCAATGTAAGACTCGGGGTACCGGTGGTAGGTAAGGAACAGTACCTTACCATCCCGCCACGTCGTAAGCGGGTCTTCCTGGCTGAGGGTTACAAGCGGAAATATTTCGTCCGGTTCCGCTACCATTGCGTCAATCACCGCTGCCTGATAAAGATCTCCGCCGGAAAGTACGTTATTTGTTGCGGTGGTAGCGCAACCGATAAACGTCAAGGCAATGACTATCGGTAAAATAATAAATCTGTGTTTCATCAAATACTCCTTGGGTAATATAAATACGTTTAGTACACAATAGTCAAGAACTGAATGCGGCGATACCATATCACCTTATTGAACCACCGGCGAGTTCCCGCTGCGGTCGAAGTGCATGGTGAACTGCGGCAGGTATTCTATTTCAGTACTGACCATGACGTCTCCGGCAAAGCGGTACCGTACGGTTTGCAGGGCAATCACCTGATCCAGGACTTCCCGCTTCATATTCATAAAATTCATCAGCAAAAACAAATCTTTTTCCGTGAAGCCCAGGGGCGGTATCTCCATCACCTTCGTTTCATTACCGTCCGCCCAAAACCGGCCTGCGCCGTATAGTTCGTAGTTCAGGGCCGAAAGTTCCAGGGGGAAATTGTTCGGGTTATCGATCCGCAGCTTTACCCTGAAACGGGTATTGATAAGTTCCGCCTGCACCACCGCCAGGGTAGTGATGCTAAACTCCGGCTGCCTGATCCGGGGGAAAGTAATGGCGCCGTCAAGGGCTTTCCGGAAATTTTCACCGTCCTGAAATTGTACCGCCAGATTCAGGCGTATACCAGCGCCATATTCCGTGAGACCCGTTTGGTCCGCCTGGGCAAGGGCCTCCCCGTTCAGCCTAATCCGTACCGGAATAGTTCCCGTGGAAAGAGCCGCCAGACTTAGGCCGTCCAAGCTCAGGTCCACACCGTTTTTAACCGGCCGATCGTTTAGAACGAGTTCCCATCCCTCAAGGCTGATATCCATGATCGCGGCACGGGGATTTTCCGCATCCACCCTTAATACCAGGGTGATATCATCGCGGCCCGCCGCTTCGATACGGTCAAAGCTTAGGGACAAGGCGGGCGGCAATTTAAGAGGCTCCGGCGGGGGCGCCTTGGTGGCACAGGCGGCAAAACACAGCAGGATTGGAAAAAGGAAAGTCTTCATATATCAATATCGGCACATTGCTGCATTGTTTTTACCCATACGGCCCGGTATAATGGGGCGGAGGAGACACTATGACCAACAACGATTCCCGCATACCCGCCCGTTCCGAAGTTAAACGCGAAGATACCTGGGACCTTTCCAAGCTTTACCCCAACGACGAAGATTGGGGCAAGGACCTTGAGAAATACGAAAAGTTGGCGGAAAAAATACCCGGTTTCCGCGGTACCCTGGGCAAATCCGCAGAAAGCCTGGCGGATTACCTGGACTTTACCCGGGACCTCTGGCTGCAGGGGGAGCGCCTGGGGACGTACAGCAGTCTTCGGCAGACCGAAGACGAGGGGGACAACGCCGCCCGGACCATGAACGGCAGGTTTACCATGGCCGAAGCCAAGACCCTCGCAGCCGCCTCCTGGGACACGCCGGAAATCCAGGCTATCAGCGAAACGGTTATGGCAGCTTTTCTAAAACATCCCCGGCTGGCCGAATACGGTATCTACCTTAAAAAATTGTTACGCTACAAGCCCTATATACTCAGCGATAAGGAGGAGCGGATCATAGCCCTCCACGCCGAAGGAGAGGCGGTTCCTTCGGAAACATTTTCGGTGCTCACCAACGTTGACTTTGACTTTGGCGAGCTGGACACGCCGGATGGCAAGAGGCCCCTCTCCCAGTCCACCTGGTCGGTCTTTATGGAGAACCCGGATCGGGAACTCCGCCGCCGGGCTTATCAGCAATTCTACCATCACTTTGAAGCCCACAAGACTACCCTGGCTGCGCTCTACAGCGGTTCGGTAAAGAACGATGTGATCCACGCCCGTATTCGCGGCTACCCCTCCGCCCTGGCCGAGGCCCTTTTCCCGGACAATGTTCCCCAGGCGGTGTACGACAATCTGGTATCCACGGTGAACGCCAACCTTGAACCACTGCACCGTTACTACGCCCTGCGGAAGCGGACGCTTAAGGTAGAAGAACTGCGGCATTACGATGTCTACGTACCCATCACTGCAAACGTTTCAAAGCGGACCAGCTGGGAAGAAGCAACAAAACTAATCGCCGCTGCTCTGGCGCCCCTGGGTGATGAATATGTCAACACCCTCCGCACCGGTCTTCAAGGCCGCTGGGCGGACCGCTATGAAAACAAGGGCAAACGGGCCGGCGCATTTTCCTCCGGCGGCTACATAGGGGACCCCTATATACTGATGAACTACAAGGAAGATTCTCTCCGGGATGTATTCACCATGGCCCACGAGGGCGGCCACTCCATGCATTCCTGGTATTCCGCGGCGTCCAACCCCTTTATGCACTACGGCTACACCATTTTTGAAGCAGAGGTAGCCAGCACCTTTAATGAGGAACTCCTCTTCCGCTATTTACGGGACCATGCGGACACACGGGAACTGAAACTCTACCTGGTGAACAAGCGTGCGGATGACATACTTTCCACACTCTACCGTCAGACCATGTTCGCCGAATTTGAAAAACGCAGCCACGAGCTTGAAGAAAGCGGGACGCCCTTAACCGCGGAACTCCTCCGCTCCGAATACCGCCAGCTTCTGGTCAAATACTTCGGTCCCGCCATGGTCTTTGAGGCCGAGAGCGATCTTGAGGGTCTCCGCATTCCCCACTTCTACCGCGCCTTCTATGTCTACAAATACGCCACCGGAATTTCCGCCGCCCTGGCTTTGGCAAACCGTGTTCTTTCCGGCGGCGCCCGGGAGCGTGAAGATTACTTCAGCTTCCTCAAATCCGGCGGCTCACGGTTCCCGATTGAATCCCTCAAGGTGGCGGGGGTTGATATGTCTACGCCGGGGCCGGTTGAGGATGCTTGTCTGGCTTTTGGGAGGATTGTGGGGGAGTTAGAGGAGCTGTTGGGGTAATCGGAGTATACAAGTTGTGTGAAAAAACGCCGGTGTGGGCGGGGGTGGGGAATCCCCATCGCGGGATGCTTGTAGAGTCCACCTGCGGAGCCCCTGCGGGTCTCCTCCGGCGGGGAATTCCAAATATCCCGCGCTGTGGCTCCCCCACCCCCGCCCACACCGGCGCCTGTTCGTAGGGGTTTCACTTCGTTTACCCTAACTTCGCTGTACGATATGGTGGTGAGCAGGGTTTGTGCGGGGCGGGTGGTGGAGAGCGAAACTGTGTTAGTGTCGGTAATGTAAAGCTGGCCGTAACAAAAACCCGCATAGGCCCCGCAATAAGGAATACGATGTTAAGGCCTTCCCGCGCCCCCCCCCTTTCCCGTACTTGCCGATAAAGGCGGGCGGGGGGAGGGGTGCATCCGGCTTCATGTATATGGAATTCCCTGCCGGAGGAGACCCGAAGGGGCTCCATAGGCAGACGCGGACCGTAGGTCCGATACATGCACATGAAGCCGGGTGTACCCCTCCCCACGCCCGTCTTTGCCGACAAATCCAGGGAAAAACAAGAAGATAAGCACAAAGAGACCAAACATCAATATTCCCCTTCCCTAGACGAAGTTCCCTAAACTATATATAATACTAAAAATTAGATATGTAAGCGAGGATTTTATGATACGAGGCGGAGATATAGTCAAAGGCAGCTGTTTGCTCCAAAAGGGCCAGCCTTTTCTGGTGGTGGAACGGGAATTTCATACCCCGGGGAAGGGAACCGCCATTGCGCGGGTAAAAATGAAGAGTATTAAGGACGGATCGGTGCTGACCATGACTATCCCGACCCAGCAGGAGGTTGAGGATGCCACAGTGGATACCCATACCTGCCAGTTTCAATATGCGGATCAGGACAATTTTCACTTTATGGATAACGAGCACTTCGACCAGTTTGAGGTACCTATCAGCACTATGGAAGACAAGAAGCCCTACCTCAAGGAAGGGGATTCTTACGAGATTACGGTCTGGGAAGGCAATGTTATTGATATCAAGATCCCCTATAAGGTGGTCTTTACCGTGGCGGAATCGGAAAATTACGTTAAGGGCGATACCGTATCCGGGGCTACTAAGCCCGTCACTACCGAGACCGGTTTGACCGTCCGGGTGCCTCTGTTTATTAAGCAGGGTGAAAAAATCCTGGTCAACACCGAAACCAACGAATACGTGGAGCGGGTGAATAGTTAACGCGCTTGTTGAGGCCTACGGAACCAAGGATATTAGTTTTCGGTTCCGCGGCATAGATTTTAACTTCGCCCTGTCCCAGGGACTTTTCAGCTCCACCGATATTGATACCGGTTCACGGTTTCTGCTTAAAGTACTATCACAAAAATGGGATGAGGATCTCCGCCAAGGACGGCCCCTGCCGGAAACCGTGCTTGATGCGGGCTGTGGGATCGGCGTCCTGGGGATCTGCGCCGCCCGTGCGCTGGGCTCCAAACCGGGGTTGAAAGTCCGCGCACAGGACCGGGACGAACTGGCCCGGGGCTTCACCGAATACAATGCCACCCGCAATGGTGTTCCTGCATCGGTTTTAAGCGCCCATACGGAACCGCTCCTGGCCGCCGATCCACCTTGGGATTTGATCCTTTCCAACATACCCGCCAAAACCGGAGAACCGGTGCTGCTGGACTTCATTGCCCGCTCCGCAGGACTTCTCAGTAAAGAAGGTTCCGTTATGCTGGTGGTGGTAAAGCCCCTCTCAGATTTGCTGCGGTCCCGGATTAGGGAACTGAAACTTCCCCTGTTCCATGAAGAAAACGGAAAGGAACATACGGTTTTGGCGTACGGTGGTGGAGTAGAACTAAATTCAGTACTAAATTCAGACCCACAAAATAGTGGTGATGATTTTCTGAAGCGCCGGCGGGTTTACTTCAGATGCGCCGGGGATTTCGAGTTGGAGGACATCGCTTACCACATTGATGCTATCCATGGTGTGGCGGACTTCGACACCCCAAGCGGCGTAGTTCAGGTAGCAGCGAAGCTGGTGAAACGCCTGGCACTACGCCCGGCTGCAGGACCGATCCTGGTACATGAACCGGACCAGGGGCACTTCCCGGCATGGCTGCTGCGGTACCGGGGAGCGGAACCGCCGGGGATGCCGCAGTCGCAGACTAGAACCGGGCCGCTGGTCTTGAGCGGCAGAAACATCCTGGCCCTGGAAGCGGCTCGGCAGAACAGCCTGCTTGCCCTGGGCGACCGGGTCTCCGGGGGAAAGGGTGCGTCCGGCATTATCCTGGCGCCCGCAGTGGACCTGTTCCTTGACAGGGAAAGGCTGAGCGCGGCGGCGGACCAAAATAGAGAACAACCCGGGGGCGGGTACAGTTTTATTGCGCTGTTTCCGGAACTGGTCCCGCAGACGAACCGGCTGGGCGCGTATTGGGAAGGACTGGCAGCATTGCTAACAGATGGGGGCATGGCGGTGATCGCCCTGCCCTCTTCGGCGGCGGAACGGTTTGACCGGGAGAAGCCTATGGGATTTACCCGGCTGGGGGACATCAAGCGACAGGGGTTTAGGGCGCTGGGATATGAGAGGCGGTGAGGGGATGTCCGGAGTATATACTTATTTTCCCGCTTCTTCCAGGGCACCTTCCACCGCTTCAATAAATTGATTGTACGCAATGGTAGCCCCGCTCACCGCGTCAAGGTCCTTCAGGCTCTGGTTTTCTAAAAATTGCCGCCTATATTGTTCCATGGCCCGTACTGCAAGCTGGGCCTTATCGTAAAAATCCTGGTTTGATATTTCCCCGTTCACCTTACCGTAGTTTTCATCCTTTATGCTCCCATCCTTCTGACGGGTGATAAACACACAATCGGTAACCTTGCTGTCCTTCAGGGTAAGGGTGATCTCCCCCCAGGCGCCGGTGTCGTCCGTCCCGCTCTTCCCGCTGTATGTCCCGTCTTTATACTCAGCTTTACCACAGGAAAAAAGCAGTAAAGCTGCCACGCAAAGTGTAATGGCAAAAAACTTTTTCATAATGAACCCTCCTTCTTCCCATTCCCCTCTTCCGTATTATTAACAATCCTGGCGACTCTCCCATGTTCCAGCACAACCGTGCGCTGGGCATCCTCGGCAACCTCAGGGTCGTGGGTAACCACAATCAGGGTACTGCCCTCCCGGTGAAGGGTCTTAAATATTTCCAGAACCAGGGATTCGTTGGCCTCATCCAGGTTACCCGTGGGTTCATCAGCCAGGATCAGCATGGGGTAGTTGATCAGCGCCCGGGCTATGCAGACCCGCTGCTGTTCACCCCCGGAAAGCTGGCTGGGAAGGTGCCTGGCACGATCCGCCAGGCCGACCCGGTCCAGGGCTTCCATCGCTTCCTTTTCGTCGGGCATGGAATGGTAGTACTGGGCCACCATGATATTTTCCAGGGCGCTCAGGTACTTTACCAGGTGGAACTGCTGGAAGATCAGGCCTATCTTATCCCGCCGGGTGGTGGTGAGGTTTTTGGAACTCTCCTTAGCGATATTAACGCCGTCCAGGATGACATCTCCCGTGGAGGGCTTATCCATGCAGCCTATGATATTCATCATGGTGGTTTTCCCGGAACCTGATGGCCCCATGATGGCAAGCCATTCCCCTTTCCGAACCGTCAGGTTGACATCCTTTAAGGCTTTGAGGTTGCCGTAAATTTTTGAAATGTCCCGTAACTCAAGTAAATCCATATCATTCTCCTCGTAACACTATTGCGGGGTCAACTTCGGTGGCGCTCCGTACCGGAATAAGGCAGGCCAGGCCGGTGATAAAAACTGACACAATAATTGTGAAGGGCGCCATCTGGGGTATAAAACTAATTGGCCGGTTAAACACGTTCAGTGCCACGGCCTGGGCAAAGATAAAGCCGAAGATGGATCCCAAAAGGCCGCCGACGGCCCCCAGGAAGGCGCCCTCCCCCAGAAATTCCAGAACCAGGGCGGAATTTGCCGCGCCCAGGGCTTTCCGCAGCCCGATTTCCTGGCGGCGTTCTGCCACCACGGCCATCATGGTGGTGGCCACACAGATCATGATGAGCAGTAATACTATCACGGTGACCAGGTATACCAGGCCCTGGAGCTTGGTAAGCACCGCCCCTTCGGACTGGGTAACCCGCTTGACCAGCCGGGCCTCAACGCCGGGAACACCGGCGCTTATCCGGTCCGCCAGGGCCTGGAGGTCCCCGCCGGCGGAGCTGACACTGCATTCCACCACGTCGATCCTACCCTGCTCGGCCATCATACCCTCAAAGTCAGGCAGGGACATGAAGATAAAAGCTTCCTCGGCCCCACCGGTCTGGACTATGCCGGAGACGGTAAATTCCCGGCTTATCCCCTGCCCCCGGCTATCGGTTCCGGTAATGGTAAATGGGCTGCCCTGATTAAGGCGGATCATCTCGGATACCTGCTGTCCAATCAGAGCTTCCCCTTCCCGGTCGGGCCAGCGGCCGGATACGAACCAGTAGGGGCTTGCCTTACGGGCCTCGCCCAGATCCGTCCCTGCGGCCATAAAGGGCTGTTCGTTGATCTTCACCATCCGGTAGCTGTAGGGGGCAGCCCCGATAAGCTCCCCCGCAGGCAGATATGCTACGGCCTCCCGCACGGTTTCCATGGTCAACACCGCTTCGGTTCCTCCGGGAACAATAACCATGTTGGCTCCATAGGAGCGGAATTCCCGGCCCATTTGCCGGGGGATGTCGTAGTAAACCGTGATAAGCCCTGACAGTATCGTTGCGCCTATGGCAATGGCCAGCAATGCTACCAACATCCGGGACCTGCGCCGGATAATGGAGCTGACCACCATTTTGATAAAAAAGCGCTGCCGTTTACCTGCCATGGAGAACCTCCGCAGGGCGCAGGGACAGGAGCAGCCGTATTGAGGGGACACTCCCCGCCAGGGTGACCAGGAGCACCAGAACCCCTACCAGGGGTATCACCATGGGTTTTATATCTATGGACTGGCTAAACACGGACTGACCGATGATCTGGGCAAAACCCAGTCCGGCAAAATAACCCGCCGCCCCGCCAATGATTCCGGTAATAATGATCTCCGTCAGTACCAGTGCTGTTACCGGGCCGTTATATGCCCCCACCGCTTTGAGGAGGCCTATTTCGTTAGCCCGTTCCATAACACTGGTAGTAACCAGGTTGGAAATACCCAGGGCGGAACCGGCCAGGCTCAGTATTGTAATAAGGAGCATCAGGAGCTGGGTCTTTTCCAGAATAGCCCCTTCGGATTCCGCCACCATGCGTATGGGCTTGGATACCGCATCGCTTATCACCTCGTCGATCTGGTAGCAGATGGCGCTCACATAGGCGGTGCAGTACCAGGTCTCCCATTCCTTGATAGAAAGACTGTTTGGATCCTGCCCTGCCCGGCGTGAAAGTTCGTTATCCGGGGTGGTCAGGGCGCTGACTTCAACACTGCTCACCAAGCCGGGCCTGCCAGCCAGGCGTTGGGCGGCTGCCAGGGTGGTGTAGATCCACCCGTCCTCGTCCCCGCCGGCGTTAAATATTCCCCGCACCAGAAAGGTTTCAGTCCCGTTTAGGCCCTTGAGGGTGATGGTATCTCCCTGGGCGATATTGTAGCGCCTTGCCGCCAGACGTCCCACCATGACCGAAGCGTCATCCCCGTCGTTGATCCAGCCGCCGCTGCCCGTATCCCACCAGGCCTTCATATTCCGCATTCCCGTGTCCAGGGATTCTCCGGTAGGAAGATCCAGGTGATGACCGAACCATGTTCCCACCACCTTAAGTTCTTCAGTATTACCGTTGACCTTCACCCGGGTATTAAGGTAGGGGGTAAAGTCGACAATATTAAAGGCCCAGAATATGGTTTTAATATTGCCCAGCTCCGCTTCCTGTAAATACTTGTCCGATATACCGCTGCCATCGCTGACTCCATAGAGATCGTCCAGCAAAGATGCGCCACGGGGTACCACGTTGATGTTGGCGCCGTAAGTTTTAAGCTCCTGGTTTACCTTGTCTCCCACATCAAGCATCACGTTCAGCATTGCTGTGGCCAAAGACGCCCCAAGGGCAACGGTAAAAGCTATCATCAGCATTTTTCCCTTCTGCCGGAAAAGCGCCCTTCGTACCATTCTCCAGAACATACTATTTAAACCGCCCCTTTTCATTTTCCAGATCCCCGGTACGAACCACCATCGATCCCCCCCGAATGGCATAGGCTAGGGGCACCGGGTTACAGCCCCCCTTAAAGCCGATGGTAGAAATATTCATCACCACATCGCAGAGCCGGCAGATAACCTGGTTTTTCCGTTCATAGTACCCCGTGGCGCCGCAAATATCACAGGCGTCAAGGCCGACCCCATAGGCAATTTCGTTTTTCCGTATCACAATAAACCGTACCTCGGTATTGTCAGAAGCGGTAAACGCAAAACGGTGAAGATGCCCATCACTGACCTGTTCAATGGGGATGATGATCTCATCCCCCACTATGCTCATGGGCTCCGCCGGAGAGAGGGTCACCCCCCGCTCGGTATAGGATTTGAGCGCCGTAAGGGAAAACAGGGAAACTGCGAATCCCAGGGCTACTGCAAGACTCCAACGCCGGTTCCCGCGCATGGCGGCCCGGATCTTCCGGTGTTCTGCGGGGTTGTGGTAATTCTGACTGGGGTAAAAACTCTTCACAAACAGGATGACCGGCAGGAGAAAACTTATCCCCATGATCACATAAAGAAAAAATACATTATTGTTAATCGCCACAACAATTATTCTGAAAAGCCAGCGGATCATGGGTATGATACGCCGGGCAAAGAGGAACTGTATAATCGACGATAACTGATTTACCATATTGACCACAAGGCCAACAGTAAGGAATAGGCTTAAGAGTTTATCCGGCAAGACCATACCGGCGTTAAACAGGGCCAGGGCGGTAACCAAAACAATGCCAATGCCCGCAAAGAACCCTATGGTTTTAAAAAGAAAATCCGTACTAAAGATACTTTCCCCCGCCAGGAGGAACTCCGTTGGGTACAGGAATATTGTGGGCAGAACGTAAAAAAACAGGGCTGCGGTAAGGATGGCGCTTGCATAATCCAGAGCCCGGCGGTGTAGTTTTGGAAAGTTTTTTTCCAGTACTCCCCAATGGAGCAGGATAAGGATGATCCCCGTCACTATGGCGATGGACAAAGTCCAGGTATTAAAAAAACCCCGGTTAATGAGGGCGGTGGTTCGCCGCAAAACCGCAAGGATCGCCGATGCGGCAACTCCGGTTATACTTCCGGCGGCCAGCCACTTCTTCCGGTCGTGATCACCCCTTTTAAAAAGAACTGCAAACAACAAAGCTGCAAGAACCGCCGTTGCCAGCGAAGTCTGCACAACCTGAATGAGATACCTAAACATGAAACCCCTTTCTTCTTCCCGCGAATACTCAAACGGCAGAGGACTTTAGCGGTGATACGGTATCACGTACTAAAGTCCTCTGTAAATACTCTAACCTAAAGCAATTCTACTACCACTGCGGCCCCGCGTAGGCCACTTTCCATTCAGCAACCAGGGGCTGGCCCCAGAAACGGCCGGGTACGCCGGTGGTCTTGTCCACGTGAAGCACATAGCCCTGGGCTTCGGGATTCTGGATGAAGAATTTGACCGTATAATCCCCGATGCCGTTGAGTTTAACATTGGCGCCGTAGTGGGGGCCGTCGCTGGCATTCATGGGCATAAAAGTCCCTTCGATTTTCCAGCCATTGGCCTGGGCAATCTCATACTTGACCGTGAGGTTGGGGACAAAGTCGCCGACCCCATAGCCCAGTTCGTTTTCCAGGGCGGAGATATCCGCTTCAATGTGTATATCCGACTGGGCCGCAGGAAGTCCTGCGGCAGCGGGTTCCATATCCACAGGCTGGAAATAGACTCCCGCCACATTGAGGGGCCCCAATTCAAAATCATCCCCTAAGGGAAATTCTTCAAAACCGGCAACCTCGCCGGGGGCAACCGTGCTGGCTGGCTTTGTTCCCTGCTGACCACCGCCGGCAAAGGCAAAGGCGGTGCAGCCCGCAATCAATAGAAGTACCATCAGTTTTCTGATATTCATGTACTCACTCCTTCCTAATTTTCTCCTCATGGCCTAACGGCCCGAGTTAATACCATTGTTAATGGGACGCTTGTTCCGCTTGAGCTGTGCCACAAAGGTTATGATGGTGGCGGCCAGCAGCAGTATCTGTGGGATAAGGGTTTCCAAGGTAGGATAGATACCCAGGATATCCACGGAGCCCACAAAGGAAACCGGGGTGACCCCGATAAGATTCCCCTCCTGAAGTTCCTTGATGCCGTTACCGATAAAGGTGACCGACATGAGGAAAAGCAGTACGCTGGTACCCAGGAAAAAGGGCTTCAGGGGCAGGCGGAAACTCACCACCCGGATGAGGATGTAGATCCCCACCAGGAGTACCGCTCCGATGCCCAGGCCGAGCCACACCATGTTGACGTAGCTTTGGGTTTGGGCCAGCAGGGCCTGATAAAAAAGGATGGTCTCAGCCCCTTCCCGGAAAACCGCGAGGAACGCCGCGAAGGCCAGGGAGAACATGGAGCCCTTAGTTATGGAACTTTGAACCTTTCCTTCTATATAAGAAGTCCAGGCTTCCGACTCTGCCTTGGACACCATCCAGTTGCTTACGTAGAAAAGCACCGCCACCGCCACCAGCATGGTGGCCCCTTCCAGAATCTCCTGACCCTGACCGCTAGCGTTCCCTGTAAGGGCGTTCAGGATAAAGGCCATTACTACGCTGAGGCCCAGGGCTAGGATCGCCCCCCAGTAGACCGGCGTGGTACTTTTTTTGTTTCCACTCTTTAAGAGATAAGCCACTATGGCGCCGACCACCAGGATGGCCTCGAACCCTTCCCGGACTATGATCAGCAGGGAACCCAGGAAGACCCCCAGGGCGCTCTCCCCCTTACCATCCAACTGGTTGGCATCCTCCCTGAGATACTGCACCAGAAGATCCAGGGCCTGTCTCACCTCATTGTTTGGGGCCCCTCCGGTCATGGCTTTCTTGATAAAACTGAACTGATACTCCACTTTTGCAGCCCTAGCCCCGGAAATATAGGCCATCACGGTCTTTTCAAACCCAAGTTTTTCATAATACCCGAAATAGGCCGTATCCACCTGTTCCTTGGCAGTATCAGCATCCCCAGTCAGGTAGGTTTCATAGGATTGGTTTATCACATCCCGCATTTCATCTACTATTTCATTCCAGGATGCAAAGGCTGCAAAGGCAGGGGAAGAAACCATACTTATCATAAGCACTATCAAGATAGGCAATACTAACTTTTTACGCAAAACCATGCTCCTTTCGTCAGATAACTCTCACACTGTTAGCTCATACTAATTAAACGAAAGATAGCAGAGACTAACTTCTATGTCAAGAGATTTTTGGGGATTTTTGTAAAAAAAATGAAGTTTAGGATAAACCCCAATAGCGGCGGCTCTAAAGTGTGATAATTCCTTTTAACATAAAGACTTACGTGGCTCAGAATTCCCCGCGAAAAATAATTGTGCTCGAATGGTGTGGCGGGTATTCTTTTATCTCGAATATGCGTCCATCAAAGGATATTCTTACATTGATACTTGGTTCTTTAAGTTCATCAATAAATGGTTTAAGGCTGCGATCAATGACAGACTGTTCAATAGGGGTGTCTGAACCGCTTTGAATATACAGGGTACAATCCAGCTGTAATTTTCGTTCCTGCGGTGTTTTACCTTTACGAGAATAGATCCTCTTGGCGTTTTTGAGAGGATCAATATATAGGGAAAAGCTGTTTCCCGCACTCGGAGAAACGGTTGATTCCTTGATGATAAAATACCAACCAAAAAATCCCGGATCTGATTCGGGCTGCGTGAATGACAAAACTGCGGGTATCTCTTGATTTGGGGTGCGATTTGTGCGATCATTTTCCGGAACAAAGAATGTCCCCGCTATGGTATGGGGCAGCCCTGCAATGTCCCAGTAATCAAAAATATTTTCTGAATACCAAGGGGGGAAAGCAGCGTTTGACTGCGTTTCCGAAAACTCTTTTACCATCTCATTAAAAGAGAGGATTCTCAGTTTTAATAATTCAACTATTTTTTCATATACCAAAATGCGGGTTGCGGAAATAGTATTTATATATGCACTATTCGCTAAAATAACACGATCGCCAAAATTGGTAATGGTGCGGATTTTCGGTACGTCAATAAAACGTAATGGAGTAAGCCAGGCGATATAATGGGCCGGTATGTACCCTAAGTTAAAATTAAAGGCGGTAAGCTGGGACCATTTCAGGGCGCGGATTTGATATTTTAGTTCATCACATAGTGCCCTGTTTAATGCAATTTTATTGTTTAATGCTTCGACTGTTATCATGGTATTATTATCAAGGGTTAATTCGGGTGAACGGTAACGCTGCATTTCTTTGAAGGTTTCAATATACTGAATAATTATCTGGGATTCAGGGTATTGATTTGATATGGCTCCATCGGTCAAGTATAACACGGAATCGGCGCTGCCGGTTTCCCGCATGATGATATAGCGGTTTGACGCCACCAGGGTATATTGAAAAAGTTTTTTATCGTTCTTCGCATATTTTTCGGTAAGATCCTGGGTAAAGGTATCGGAAAGGCCATCAAAGGCGTTTGGGGGAATTGAAAGGGTAACCATGAACATTTTAGGTGAACCGGTCCTGCCGGGCAGATAATCGCGTTTAAGATAGGTCCACATCTCCACGGGATAGAGTTTCAGTGTACAGGTCTCCCCTTGCCGGGTAATACGAATATCGCAGTCCCCTTCAAGGATGTTGAAATTAGGGATAGCATATTCCCATCCGGTTTCCTTTTCTCTGCCATTCCAGTAAAAACCGCTATAGTGTTTATCCGGCGATGGTCCCCGTTCTCCATGGGGTAATTCGCTTAGCAAAATCGCGTCATCACTAAAATAGAGCGGCGCCGTTTTGAATTCCCAGGAACCGGCAAAAATCGCCTTAGTCCAATAACCGGTTTCACCCGTTTCATTGAGACCGGCGACGCGCAGTTCCCGCGCACCGTTGCCCTGACCGTTTTGCAGTATCGTTATGTGCCGGGTGACGGCGGCTTTCCCGGCAAGGGGAATGCGGGGCTGGGGCCGCCAGTCTTCGGCGGGGAGTCCCCATTCAGTCAAATTGGAACGATAAATTGTTCCCGGTCGATTGGATATATAGGGACTATAGGTGTACTTAAAAAGCATGGGGTCACAGCCTATGGTGTCAAAATCCGCAAGGCGGGTGTACATCTCTCCCGCCTCATTTATGACGAACATGGTTGATGCACTGGCTGAAAGGGCGCAGGCCTTGAAGGTCCCCCGTTCCGGCCCGATATAGTTCCGGGAAAAATCTGGAGGAAGCCCCGTATCACCGTAACAGATTTCTTGCCCATCCTCTAAGAGTACATAGGTTGTAACGATTTCCATAGTTCCGTTGTGGTGCTGATTACCAAAAGGGTCTTCATAATAAAGTACATGGCGATTACGCTTTCCCAATGACCAAGATACGTTATTTCCGGTACGCTGATCAAGAAAAAGCTGTTCCTCATTGGGCCAGCCCTGCTTGTTAAGCCAGACATTGCTTTTATGCGCGATAGTTATGTCGAAACAGTAACGATGGAAACTGCCTTCCACAGAAAGCGCTACCAGTTCATCCGCATCCGCCGATATTTCCGCGATTGTGTCTGCTTTTAATCCGGTTTTGGCAAACAGCGTCCAATTTTTTGGTTCCACCACCGGGTCTATGCTTTTATACCAAATCCGGCCTTCATGGAGGATATAATAATGGTACGTGTTAAAGGTCTGGGTCCTTGTCTTGATATATACCGCATGAGGAAACGCACCGTTTATATCTTCGGTCTTGCTATCAGGCGTTTGCGGGCCTACTCTGTATGTGTAATCATTCTGCCCAAGATAGATTGCCTTTGATAGGGCACAGGAAGGCAAGAGAGCAGTAATACTTAAAAATAACGGAATTATAATTTTTGCCGTATTAGCGCTCCTTTTTCCCTGTTAAACGGGAATGATATTCAGGGAATGCTGTTTCTCTTATATCTATTTTATTCATTGGTATTACTATATGTTACCGAACGGTCGTTAACAAATAGAATAACAAATCCTAAACTAAAAAGCAACAGATTTTTAATAAAACGTAAAGTTTAGGGAAAACCCCAATAGCGGGCGGCTCTAAGATATAATAATTCCTTATACCATAAGGACTTACGTTGTACGGGCAGTTTTGCTTGAAATAGTAGGAGTGTTATCGGCACCGCCATTGCAGCCTGTCGGTCCTAGATAAAGTGCCGGGGTTCCCGATCCTCCTGGAACCCGCTGCCCCGGGCCAGGGCGAAACTGGCAAAACAGCTTATCATCACATCCAGGAAGGCGCCGATGGCGATGAGGTAGAAGGCCATGGGTTTGAGGATGAGGTAACCCGCTTCATAGCCCCGGCCGTAATCAAGGCAGAGTGCCGCCAGGGCGGTATAGGCGGCGTCCCCGGAGTGGCGGGCCAGGAGGAAGGATATAAGCACCGCCCGGATGCCTATGGAAACCACATCCATCAGGGTAACCCCCAAACTGGAATAGGATTTGATTATCACAATAAATGCAGCGGCAGCTACCATGGCGCTGCCCGCCCGGCCAAAGGCGGCAAAGAGGGTCACCGTAACGGTATTGGAGCGGCGGCGGGCGCCAAGATTTTCCTTAACATG
Organism: Treponema primitia ZAS-1; assembly: GCF_000297095.1. NCBI lineage: Bacteria > Pseudomonadati > Spirochaetota > Spirochaetia > Treponematales > Treponemataceae > Treponema > Treponema primitia. The sequence continues at coordinate 75,734 of NZ_AEEA01000058.1, forward strand.
CCTGATAATCACCGGGATAGAAAAGTTGATATCCCCGGAAAAAAACGAAGCCAGGGCGGGACCCAAGGAGCCGTAGAGCTGAACCCAGGGATTAACCTTCGGCCTGATAAAGTAGAGAAATAGGGGCAGGATGACAAAGCCTAAAACCACGCTGAAAACAGCCAGGAGCAGGATAAGATCCCTAAAAACATCGGCCTGGAGGACCCCGTGAAACCGTATCGCCCAATAGGCCGCAAGGACGATGATAATCAGCCCTAGGATTTCCGAAAAAAAGGCAGCCACATGATAAAAAATCCGCGACAGGGAATCAAGCAGGGAAATCACCGGTTTGGTATAATTCCGGTCATAGGAAAGGCCCATGCCAAGGAAAAAGGCAAAGACGCAGAGGGGTAACAGGTAGACCCCGTCGGAGAACAGGGCGGCAAGCATATTTGAGGGGAAGAGTTCTAGGGCCGCTTCGGGCACATTCAGGGAAATAAGCTCTACCTGTTCCTCAATTTGAATCGGGATCCGGTCCGGGGGGAAGATCATGGTTACCAGGATCCCCGAGGAAACAACAAAAACGGCGCTTCCCAGGATCAACAGGAAGGAACGGAGGATAAGGCGCCAGAACTGACCATCCTGACGGAGCTCGTAAATCGCTATGGTAAGGGAAAAAATGATGATAGGAACCGTGCCGTACCGGCCTATCCTGATAGCTATCCTTTCGAGCCAACTCAAAATTGAAAGGATACGTTGATTGTCATTAGGCAGGAGGTATCCAAGGAGGACTCCCAGGAGGGAGCCGATTAACAGTTTAAGCCAAACCTTCATTGGTAGATCATACTTGAAGGCTTCTCCTGCGTCAATTGTGTCAATTAAGCTTGCGGCGGAAGCCCCTTCCCGGGTATATTTTACCTATGAAAGATACCATCACCTTACTAAAAGAGTCCGGAGCCATGCTGGAGGGGCATTTTCTCCTCTCCTCGGGCCGTCATTCGGACCGGTATTTCCAGTGCGCCCGGCTCCTGCAGTACCCGGACCGGGCGGCGGAAGCTCTGGCGGGGGTAGCGGAACGGTTAAAAGCGGATATCAGGGCGGGGAAACTTGCGGTGGACGTCATTGTGGGTCCCGCCATGGGGGGAATCGTCGTAGCCTACGAACTTGCCCGCCAACTGGGGCTGCCGGGCTTCTTTACCGAGCGGGACGATACCGGCGCCATGACCCTTCGCCGGGGCTTTGAGATAAAGAGCGGGGCCAGGGTGCTTATCGCCGAAGATGTGGTTACCACCGGAAAATCCTCCGGGGAAAGCGCCGCGGTTCTGGAAGCCCTGGGGGCAAAAATAAGCGGCTTAGCCTGTGTGGTGGACCGCCGGGCTGCGGGGGTTCCGGTTTCCTGGCCCCTCTACGCAGCCTGTACGGTTGTGGTGGGAAACTGGGAACAGGATACCTGTGAACTCTGCAAAAAGGGCATACCGGCGGTAAAACCGGGGTCCCGAAAACTGTAGGAACCAATGCCGGAGCCAAGGGCAGTTATCTTCGATCTTTTTTTTACCCTGATAGATCCCATGAAGGAAGAATATTCCCGGGAAAGTGAATATGCGGTCCTGGGGATGGAACGCAGTGAATTTGAGCGGCGGAACGGTATAGACTATGATGTACGGGGAAGCGGGAAAATCCGTGACCCCTACGAAATGGTCCGCCATATACTGCGGGGCCTGGACCTTGATGAGGAGCTGCTCCGCCGCGCCGCCGATGCCCGGCTGGCAAGGATCAAGCGGGCCCTCTACGGGGTTGATAAAAAAAATCTGGAGCTTCTGGAAAAAATCCGGCAAGCGGGCTTTAAAACCTGCCTGATAAGCAACGCCGATGCGGCGGATGTATACCACTGGGAAGGTTCGCCCCTCAGCGCCGCCTTTGATCAGGTACTTTTTTCCTACTACGAGGGTCTCCTCAAACCGGACCCGCGGATATTCCGTCTTGCCCTGGACCGGCTGGGAATTAAAGCGGCGCAGTGTTTCTACGTTGGAGACGGCGGACACGAAGAACTGCGCGGAGCCCGGGAGGCCGGAATAACTACGATACTCACCACCGAGTATATTTCCCACATTTGGCCCGAAAGAATTCCCGCACTCCGGCAGAATGCGGATTATGAAGTTGTACGGCTTGAGGATATTCTTAAAGAAGATATGATTAAAATAGAAGGATAGGTATGAAAAATTCAGCAAAAGCGATCTTCCTGGACATAGATGAAACCCTGGTTACCAATGAAACCGGCCCTTTCCCGGATGATGTTGAGCAGATCGAGGAGGCTCACCGCCGGGGCCATAAAATATTTCTTAGCACCGGCCGGGGTCTGGCCCATATTCCCGGGATATTAAAGGATGCCCCATGGTTGGACGGCATCATCGCCGGCGCCGGCGCCCTGGTGATAATCGGAGACCATGCCGTTTATCACAAGTGGATACCCCAGGAACTTCTCCCCGCCATATGCGCCCTCTATTTTCAATTAGATAAATTCTGCGTATTTGAAGGGACAAACGGAGTTTACGGGATCAAACTTCCGGAACATTACAATACTGATAAAAAAATATTTTCCGTAACTAAGGAGGATGATTTTCTTACCAAATACTCCGATGCAATAATATCAAAATTAACCATCCAGGGAGATATAAGCGAAAAGGAGCGGGATTTTTTAAGCGAGTATTTCCAGCTTAATACCTTTCCCCCGGTTTACTTTGAGGGGATACTCCTTGGGGAAAGCAAATCAAAGGGGATGTCCATAGTCCTTGAGACCCTGGGCATCCCCCGTGCAAACAGTATAGCCATCGGCGACAGCAGGAACGACATCGACATAATCTGCGCCGCCGGCCTGGGTATCGCCATGGGCAATGCCTGCGAAGAACTGAAAGCAGTCGCCGGAGAAATCACCGGCGACTGCGGAAAGGGCGGTGTCGGCCAGGCTATTAAAAAATTTGTGCTGGATCAATAACTGAGAAATCAGTTGAGATACCGTACACCTTTTCTATCCGGTACTCCACCTCGCCATCCGGTGTGTAGAGCTCCAGCCTGAAACGTAATGGAACTGAAATATCCTTTTCAACAGCTTCTTCGCCGAAATCAAGGGGTGGTTCGTAACGGTTTCCCTCCAGGGGCGTCCAGCCATCGCCGGTATTTACAAACCATCTTTTACGCAGGGGCAAGCGGCGGCTGTACTGCCAAGGCTGGACCAAGGCCTCCAGGGTAAAGCTGTCCACGGGGAGTTCCGCGGTTTCCCGGTTAATCAGTATATCTGCGCCTACGCTTCCCTTCTCCTGTACCATGATAAGGGGCTGAATAATGCCGCTGGGGGTACCGGATATTTCTACCCAGCCGGAAGGACCGTAGCGCCTCATATAGACTGCGGCGCCGCCGGGATAGTACTGAAGGTTGATCCCCACCCTATCCTCCACAAAAGCCCAAGAACCGGGCGCTGCAGCATTCTGAGGCAGGAAAATATAGACCACCGCATTCCGCTTTACCTGAAAACGGATCCGGACGCTTTCGTCAAGTTCCGCATCCCCCTCTTCCCAGAGTATATACTCTGCTCCCAAGGTATAGGAAGGAAGTTTTGCTATGGTCCCGTCATCAACGGCGTCTATCAGGGGCATTCCGTTCCGGGCATGGCTCATCACCGATCTGGGCATACCGTTTATCAACGGCGAGTTAATAAGAACTGCCTCGCTAATATTCGGTGCAATCACCACGTTACTGGTTTGCCAGAGGCCAATGTTTCCCGCCCGGTCCCCTGCCCGGTAGCTGACTTGATAAGTTCCCGGTTCCGTAAACAGCAGCGGTTCCCGGTACTGTTCCGTACCGCCGCTGTTGATCCGGTATTCAATAAACGCGGTACCCGACAAGAGATCCCGGGCAGTAATAGTCAGTTCGGCCATGGCCTGGTCATAAACCGCCGAAGCCTCCGCATAGGGCGGCTCAAGATCAATTCTAATATTCCGCCGCTGTGTTTCTTCTCGGTTTCCCGCTTTATCCAGGGCATACCAGGAGAAGCTGTGCCTCCCCTGAGCCGCCAAATATATTGGCCCTGAGTAGGCTGAAATCGAAGTCCAAATCCAGTCAACCCCGGACACATCATCCCAGGCATCCAGGGTGAGCGTAAGAGCTTGGTTATACCAGCCGCTTTCCGGCTCTTCGGAGGACAGGGTAAGAACGCTTTCCGGTAATCCCGTATCAATCTTAAACTGCCGCTGAACTTCCACTCCCCTAAGGCCGCGGCTGTCCACACCGTAGGCTCTGATACGATGTTCCCCGTCTTCCGGTAAAAACGGCGCCGGGTCATCTTCCCAGGGTCCGTCATCAAGCTGCATCAGGATCCCGGCGACATAGGTTTCCCGGTCGACGGCGGTAATTTCAATCTCCGGCGTCCAGGTATACCAACCATCAAACTCATCGCCCTCGTCGCCCTCGATCCGTATTTCTGTTACCGGCCCATAAACATTAGCAGCGCCGTTAAAGGCCCGGATTGTACCATCCGTACCAGAGGCAAAAATCCGTTCATGGTAGAGAGCAAAACTGCTATACGGCTTCTCGTCCTGCCAAATCACAGCGCCCGTATACCGGTTCAAAACCATTAGACCATCCCGGCCGGCAATTACTGTTTTCTCCAAACCGTTTGCCGGAACAGCGCCGTCTATGCGGCGTGTCCATTGGAGTGTCAGCTCCTCCCGATCATAGGACCGGAGGATCCCGTTATCCAATACCGATACCCCTTCATCGGTCAGGGATAGTGCGATCCCTGAATGCTGGGCATAGGAAATCCGCCGGGTTTCCTTCATTTCCCTGTCAAAGAGGACCAGGGAATTTTCGGTGATCACCGCACCGCCGCGGATATCCGCAGCAGCGGCAAGGATCTTCTCCCCCGCATCCCAGGGCTTACCAACGCCGTAAAGGGGAACCAGTTTAGTATCGTCTATTGCATAGGCGGTACCGTATCGCCATAGTACCGGAAGCTTAGTTTCTGTACCCTTCTTCTGTTCTTCAATTAAAGTTCCCCGTTCTGCGTTTCTAAAGAAGCGCCGATCCTTTGTTTCTTCAATAATAGTAGTACCATCGGTACTGATTGCCTGAATCTCCTCCCGGGACCAAAGCAGGGCGTCGCTATGAGGATTCCGGACTTCAAGAAGTCCTTCCTCGGTTAAGGCATAGAGTTTGCCACCTGCGTAGAGTACTTTTTTATAGGCGCCTTTAATATTCCAGACCAGGCCTCCGTCTCCTGCCATTAGAATGCTAAGACTTTCACGGCCAAGAGCAATAATTTTATTCTCCGCCCCCAGGATCTGTATAACCGGGTCCTTCCCTTCATAGATCCAGGCGGTATCATCATTGGCGGGAAGATCCGTTCTTACCGACCATGTCTTTCCACCGTCTTTTCCTTCCTGCCCCCAAACTTCTTCCCATATCGTTATGGTAAAGGAGCGTCCGTCCTTCCAGCCCATCCGATCCTGTGCCTCAATATCTACCTGATATTGACCCTGTTCCAGGGGCCGTCCGCTTATTATCCCCTGGGGGGTCATGGTAAGTCCCGGGGGCAGGCTGCCCTGTTTCACGTGATATTCAACTTCTCCCCCGGCGTTCCGGCTTGAAAGCTCACCGTAATAGCTGACTTCCACCAACCCATCGGGAAGATTGGTAGTAGTAATACTGAAGGAGCTGCCTATGTGTACCGTTATTTCCGCAGTAGATTCAAAACCCCGGCTTGTGCCATGAATGACAATATTCCAAACGCCGTTCCCCGCAAAAGATTCCGCCCGGATACGCAAATTTAAGCGTTCATTGGGTTTCAGCTCCTCCCGGTCAAGGAACGCCGTAAACGGCGCTCCGGGCTCGCAGACGACGCTTAGCGTAACCGTATCCGCATATCCCGTTATCACTATGGGAAGAATCTTTTCTTCTCCGGCGTTTAATTCCAGCCGCTCCGTACCGGGATGCATATCAAAGCCCCTATCCTTTACCGTAAAGGCAAGGGCGTTACTTTCACCCCCCGAAGAAAGCACATGAATTTTACCACTTAGTCCGTTGTCGGGAACAACAAAAATCAATTCCCCATCGGACCACCGGGAAACCGGAACATCCTGCCCATTGAGGAACAGGGTTCCCTGTGATCCAAGACCATATCCGTAGATATGGACTTCATCGCCCGTATAGGCTGCCCGGGGAACTACGCTGGTAAGAGCGGGAACGGGTGGAATATCCCGTACATTGGTAACTAATTCAAAGACCCTGCCCCCTTCTCCTTCAATGCGGGAACTATAAGAACCGGCCTTAGTGTTTTCCCTGACATAAATCCCTATTAGCCCTGTAAAATTTTCTGCGATGTTTTCTATCGCGTTTACGGTAATTACCGGGAGGACAATTTCCAGTTCCTCCGGTTTATCCAACACCTTGAAAGACACGGCCCCCTCAAATCCGTTCACCGGACTTATCCCCAGGGCATAATCTACTTTCCCGCCGGGAATGGTTTCAGCGGTCCGGGTATAAAGAGAGACCCTATAACCAGGTAGTAATACTGTTATGGGGAAAAGAGCCCTTTCACCACCAGGGCCCTGGATGATAATTTTGCCTTCCTCCGTACTGTTTTGTTTTAGCCCGATTCCCGATCGGGGCGGCAGTATTACCCGCATTGTTCCTGAACTCGTATCGGTTCCATCATTCAGGATTATCAGTTCTTCATCCCCCCAGAATACCCTGGTTCCGGGTACAAAACCACTTCCATATACGGTAAGGATATTCTCACGTACGCCGTTTATTTCAGAGGGCTCCACAGCGGTCACCTCAGGTACGGGCCAGCTAATTTCCACTGCCAGCGTAAAGGGGCTGTTCAAAGCGCTATTAGCTTCATTAAAAAATTCGCAAGTGTATTCATAAAGACCGGGCCCCATAGATTCAGAAACACCCATATACCAAGGTATCTCCACGGTTGTTTCACTTACCTTAACGGGGGAAGCAAAATGCATATTAAGGAATTGATTTTGCTCAGGACCGGTATAACGAACCCCTATATACCCGGAAGCATCGGTGCTTTCATGAAAATTTTCGATCCTGGCCCTCAGGATACCTTCAATAAAATTGCCGATAAAACCATGTTCCCGGAAACGTTCTGCCAGGGCAACCGGACGATTGAAAACTGGTTTTTCCTGACCGGGCCGGAAAGATATCTCATCCGACCATGGCCCCGCTTGGTACTTATTATCCAGAGCGGTAACGGCAAAGGATATTTCCTGATCCGGCGTATACCCCGGAAGGCTGAGGGCAGTTATATTACCTACGTATACAATAGATTCTGTTTCGCCGCCATTTTCCCGGATTTTTACTTTATATCCTTCGGTGCGTCCGCCATTGGTATTATGCCAATGAAGCGTCAGAATTTCCGGATCCGTTTCTGCGATCCGCAATTCACCCGGCGCCAGCATGGGTAGAGCGCTCCTGTCCAGCAAAATTTTCCCCGGTGCATAGGCCGCAGGGGATAGATAGTCCTCCGGCCCTTCAAGCTGCGCGTAGATAAAGTATTCACCGTCGTAAAGATCCTGTACCGGAACCATCAGGTCAAATTGGCCATTGGGATCGATAGCATAGGTTCCCAATTCCAGTCCCGGAAGTTCCATCTCTTCCCGGGCAAAAATACGGATTCCCGTTTTCCCCTGTTCTGTTATTCCCCGGACCCGTACTGTACCGTTTACCCTTTCCGGTGTAACCGCCGGTTCGTGAAGCTCAAGCATGGGCATGGCCATACTGCCCAAGGCGCTTAATTGATAGGCGTCTTCCTCAAGCCCGCTTACCCGCAGCTGCCAGATCCCCGCTTCTGCAGAATGGATAACTAAAACAATACCGTTTTTCCCAACGATCGTTTCGGTTCCCTCATACCCTTCACGGTATTCCATTCCCGATGGAGAACTTACTGTTAATTGGGGCGCCCCTTCGATATACTCAAGCAAAACGATGAGCCGATCAAGGCCGCTGTCCGGGATTTTTTCTGTTCCGTTATATTCCTCATAGAGCATACTGAGAGGCGCTGTAATTTCCTTACCCTTTGGCGGAATAAAGAACCGATAGCTGACATCCTCATTACCACTCCGATCACTGCGATCCAGAGAATTGATGTCCTGATCTCCAAAGCTCCGGATATCCTTGATCCAACTCGGCTTTTCTATTTTGTAGCTCGACAGGGAACCAAAATCAAACTGTCCCGGTCCTACAAAAACACCCACAGTACCAATAACCGGTAACTCTACCGTTCCCTTGAATCCCGATTTCCCGTTACTAAACTGTCCAAATTCGGCGTTTACCTCCACTAGCCAGGTATTGCTTTCAGGAACCATTATAAGCGAGGTATTAATAATAGCGCCCTTGCTTATACCGAATTTTACTCCTCCTTGGCCGGAGAAAATCGTTCTTCCGGATTTATCAAAGACATAAACAGTAACACCTCCTTCGACAAAGGCAAGCTTCACATACACTTCTCCCACAAATCCCTTCGATCCCATTGCGGCGCTTAACCTGGCATTGATATCAAGTTTTCCCTTCAATATCATAGCTTTACCCTCAAAGGCCCAGGTACCGTTTTTTATATCAACCCAGGCGGCGGGAGTCATATCAAGAATAGTACCGCCATAGGCATCACCCACGTGCAGTCCCACAGCAATCCGGGGACCCATATCGTTGAATAAACCCTTACCCGGCTGGGGTACCTCATCGGGGGGGCCATAAGCAATACCGCCGCTAATACCATTAAGAAATAAGCCGGAATTGCCCAGGGGTATCCCTCCGGTGGCCAGCACATACGAAAAATAAGCCTGTTTTAGGCCTATAGAATAGGTTGGGCTTATTGTTGCAAAACCAAGGTAAGCGGTGATATTTCCCGCTCCGGGAATAATGACCGAACCGCCGCCTTCCAGGGTATATCCTGTAGTATAACTAGCAAAACTAACTTTTACATCATTAAAGGTCAAAGTCCCTACACTGAAGTTTGGCAGCTTAAATGCACCTCCGGAAATCTGTAAACCCTCAGAGGCGGATAGTTTTACTTTGTTCAGGGTAATATCTCCCTTCCCAATAAAATCCGGGAACTTTAGGCTTACCTTAGAAAAGCTAATCAGGTTTTCGGAAAATTCAAGCGCCGGTTTCTCCATAACCAGTTTAAACCCGGCAATTTCAGTTTCTACCTTTGACATCTCTATATCCCCAAGAAAAGCGCCGTCGCTGGGCCGAATTTTAGCATTTTTAATACCGATATATTGGCCGCCAAAATCGCCGAATCCCTGGGGCAGCTGTATTTTACAGGACTTGAGGCTTATCAAAAATTGTCCCGAAGCATCCTTTTCAAAGAAAAGTTCTTCAATAGTTGCGGTAAATCCCACAAGAGTCATGTACCACGCCCCAATGCCACCATTGATATCCTGTATGGAACCATTCCATCCCAGCTTAAGGGCCCTCATAGTTATCTCGGTATTGGCTAATCCCTTTGGATAGCTTGATGGCAGTTTAGCGCTGCCACTGATACTTATCCCGGATTCACTGAGGTTCAACCTGTTGAAGTTTACCCGGATCCCACCAAGGATGGAAAAAACAATTTCCGATCCAAGACCCGCATCAAAGGCCATCAATCCATCGCGGGTGGATAATTCCAGGGTCCTAATAACCATTGACGAATTCCGTATACCATCCGGCAGTCCGGTACTACTAAACTGGATACTACCTCCTATATTAATTAAAAATTCCTGCCCCAAACCTTTCCTAAAATTTATACTTCCATTGGACAGATCTACCATTCCGAATATTTTAGCCGTTATACCGGAGGCGGCGATATTTACATCAAGTATTTCACCGTAGGTATTTATGGTAAATTTCTGTATCCCCACAGCAAGTCCCCGCAGGCCTACGGGAAAGAAATCCGGAAACACCAACTCTCCTCCAACGGATATTTCCAGGGGTTTTCCCGCCGGTTTAGAAATACCCAACATGCCATTTCGTAATTCCATGGAACCGAATAATTTCTGAGCCGGCAGGACCGCAGAAGCAGCGGCGGATTTTAAACCCGATACAGTATCAAATTTCATAGCTATGGAAGTCCGCAGTCCTCCTATACCCTGGGGAAATTTATTTGCCGGAAGTATCACCGTTCCCGCCAGATCGAATTCCATCACCCCGGATTTCAAAGATATCTCGATGACCACATCGGATAACTGCACGCATTGAAATGCATCATAGGGTTTGTTCTTTTCTGTGGAATATTTCGCCGAGAAGGACTGTATGGCGCCATCAAAACCTATTTTAAAATTACTGATCTTGACTTCCTTCGCATACAGAAATGCAGGAAAACAAGCCGGAAGAATCAGATTACCCGATAGATTCAAAAATCCTGTTTGTTTCTTTTCGTTCCAGTCAATGCCTATGGAGAGCTTGGTAAATAGATTTCCAAGGGAATTGGCGGTTGGTAAAACCACAGAAGCTTTTAACCGGGTAATTTCCATGGCGGCGATATCATAGGTAAAAGTTTCGATCTTCAGGGCAGCTCCCACTAAACCCGCAGGCATAGAGCTGTTCAAGGTGATATTACCCCCTATGTCCATTGTCAGGGATTTCGCCCCTTCCTTACGCAGGGCAACATGCCCTTTCTTCAATACTATACCGTCCACCCCGGGGATAATGCCTCCTTCAAGGCCATCCAAAGAAATGTCTATGGTCCCAAGGTTTCCATCGGAACGTATTTCAAAACTGTTGACCTTCGCTGTTTTTCCGGCGATAAAGGCCGGAAATTCCGGGTTGGCGAAATGGGCGGATCCGATAAATTTAATAGCCAATCCTGATTGGATTTGTACCTCATTCAGGGAGAAATCAACCCCTAGGAAATTCATGAAAATATTCGTACTAATAGTAATATCGGAAAAGGCAAATTCCCCGGTTAGCGGGTTAAATTTAACCTGATCAACACGTGCATTCTGAACCATATATTCCAGGGGGAATACCAGTTTTACTAACTCTGCTGTTATCCATGGCTGCCCCTGAGAATAGATAACCCTAACATCCCGAAATAGGAGATTCCAGACGCCGGTGAAGGGTACCGTATACTCTCCATTCAGGCACACATCCAAGGACAGTATACCGCCGCCAAGATCTACCCTGAAATCCCGGATCTGTATTTCCCTGGCTGATAATTCTCCCGGCATGACTTCGGGAAGGCGAATACTACCGGAGAAGTTTACTTCTTCGTTAACAATAGAAAAATTATTCAGAGTAAAATGCATATTCCAGAGTGTAAAAGGACTTATCTCGGTATTCTCTATACTAACTGTACCGGTATTTGCTATCCGCAGGTCGTGGACACTAATGCTTACCCTTTCCATGGACTCCGGAAGAACAATAGATGCCTGTTCTGCATGAAGACCAAGTTTATCCAGGGTGACGCTCTTTATACTAAAAGTAAAATTAAGGGCGGTAAAATCAAGCTGATCTATCTTTTTTTCTATCCAAAATCCCCCGTCGGGTTTAAAACCCACTGTATCAAAGGTAAAGGACTTACCCCCCAGGTAGGCAGGCAAAACAATAATCATCCCAGCTTCAATCCCCTTATCGGAGAACCGTGTTTCGCTTATCTTCGCTACAGTACCAAGGAGAGAAATCCTAAGATCCTGTGTTTGAACTACCTGCTGCAAAAGCTGCCCGTCAATACTAAGGGGAATCTCTCCGATATCGATTTCTATTTCCCGGAACAGGATCCGATTAGTTCCAATCCGTATTCGGTCAACGTCAAACTTGATATCCCGTCCCCTTATGGACCAATCGCCAAATTGGTATACAAGTTCCGTATTCAAGGCGGTTCCGCTTACGCGGTAATCCGGAAGTATCCTGTATTTCCCCCCGGGAATTGCAATGTTCTGGCCAGGCCATTGCAGGAAAAGAACCCCGTCCAGAATAAGACCGTCATTTTCAATTCTGGAATTTTCCACCCCTATCACATACCCATTGGATGCGGTAAGGTTAAATCGCCGCTCTTCATTATTTCCTGTAAGAACCATGCCATCGGGATCAAAAATAACGCCGCCAAAAAGAATATCCGGACCGTTGATCTCCTTCAATGAAACAAGGGGATAGGCTATTTCAAAAACATAGTTTCCATTCAGAACCTTCAGTGAAACCCCATCTGCGGAGAGGGGTACATTTTGAAAGCGTAGAATGTCCTGTATCCCGTCCAGCGTACCGCTTGTAAGAAGACCATCCGCAGAAATTCTGGCTTCCGGAAACTCAATACTAAGCCCTCCCAGTTTTTCCGGAAGTCGGAGTGATCCCCGTCCCTTTATGCCCAGTCCGTCAAAGGCAAGGCTTTCATACCGGATCTCCCAGCCCGAAGCATAATATTTAAAGCTGCTCCCGGATAAACCTTCCGTTGATATACCCCGGTAATCAAGAGTCATTCCCGTAAAAGTAATATTCCCCGGATTCAGGTTTAGAACTCCTTCTATTCTCCCCTTTCCTATTAGTATCTGCCCGCCATCAAAGCTGATATTTTCCGCCGTAATAAGGTTACCGGCTATGATAAATAGTTTTTCACCCTCGTACTCTCCGGTTATGGCGCCGTTAGGATTAAGCTGTACCCCGGGGAAATCCCAATATCCTCCACCTGCCTGATCCGTAATACCATTTCCAAGTGGAAGAAAGGCATTACCCAAAAACCCGTCGGCGGTGATCTTCCCCGCGTTAATCTGAATTTGGCTGCCATATCCCGGGTCACCGAAAAACACATCCCGTATTATTCCATTCTGCCAGACTTCATCTTTTCTGTTATTCCCCAGACCTAATCCGGTTATTACCTGTTGATTATCCCAAACGTCAATTATTCCTTCAGAGATAAGTATACCCGCCGTGGTTAACCATGCCTTTCCTGCATTTACCAAAAACCCATGAATGTCCGTGGTAAACCCTGTTATCTCTGCTCCGGTCTCCCAATCAATACCACTGTTAGTAAGAATTGTATTTTCCGTTCTATAGGCGCCATAAATTTCCGAACTGATAATCCCCGATACAAGCAGATTCCCCTGGATATCAAATTCGATCTTTGTCCCTTCAAATACCACACCGCTGGGACTGGTAATCTTAATATTTTCTGCAAAAAAATCCGGGCCATGATGCACAATGCCATTCCAGCTGTCGATGGTAAAATTCCGTATCATCAATTCTCTGGGTTCATATCCGACAGGCAGTGATAAAGCCGCCTCGTAAATCTCCAAAGAACTGCCCCGGATCCCCCCTTTTTTCACCGTGTACACCGCCTTCCCAAGGGTAAGGTTCAAGGATTCTGCTGCCGGTATATCCAGGCGAGCGCTAAGATTCCGGCTCCCCTCTTCCATAGAGCTATCCTTAAGCCTGACACTACCCCCTTCTACGGGCGATTCCAGATAAATTAAACGGCTGGCCAAATACTGTTTGTTAAAGGAAATATCATTCCCGTCAAACCATTCCTTTCCGTTCCGTAAAGCCAGGGACTCAACCCCTGTCAATGTAAATCCGGGATTTTCTTTTGCAGTACTAGTGATGTGTACCGGAACGCCAATAGCAGCGCTCCCTGAGCTAAGCTGGATAAGCGGTGGAAATCCTATAGTGACGGATCCCAAGTTTATTGTTCTTTCCTGTTGAAGCCCGGCAATAACCATAGGCCGGGTATAAACCGCTTCCCCAAGACTCATTCCCCCGGTACGGTCTAAACTGAACCGTTCTCCTTCCAGGGTAAATTCGCCGGACCTGAGCCCATACCTTCCTTGACCGGTCTGTCCCTTTTCAATGACACCGTCCTTTACGTTTAGTTCCTCAAGGAGTATTTCCCGCAGCGGATTCCGGACCTCAAGTCCTTCAATCACGGTAATTGTATAGACTGCAAGTGTATCAGGAACCTGTAGGGTAATATCTTCAAAGGAAATCCCCTCCGGGCTAATATGCTTCTTTCCGGAAAGCTGATATCCATTAATATTTTCCAAATAGGGTATGGAATAGGCATCGGGGATCACCGCACTACCGGTAGCACAAACGGCATAGAGTTCCGCTTGGTTCCCGGCGCCGTCATACCCCCGAACCACTACCGTATATACCCGGTCTTCATCCAGGGGAGTAACGATATACCCGGCTGCTTCAGGTCCGACAGTATAGGTGCGGATGCGATCCTCATCGGCGACCAGTATGGTAATATGATCTATACCCGATTCGCCATCTCCTAATCCTTCCCAGCTTATGCTCTTGCCTTTGCCCATATAATCTTCAGCATCGGTGATGGTGAGGTAATTGCTCCCAAATTCCGGGGGAGCAAAATCGTATCCAAATGATTTTACACCAAACTTCCGGTTTCCTGCATAATCAATGGCACAGACTCCAATTTGTACTCTCCCGGATTTTTTCCCGCCAAGGATATTACGGAGATCCATCTGGACCTCCATATCTGTGGTAGGATTCCAGGAAGAAATATCCCCCCAGGGCTCCTCCAAGGGTTCATCCTGCGGCAGAAGAATATACCGGTATTCGGAAACACCGGTCATGTCCGAAGGTTTATTCCACCGTATCAGGACGTTCCATTGATTATACCAGCGTGAACTATCCGCCTGTGGAACCGTCTGGATCCGCAGTTCTCCCGGCGCTTCAGTATCTATCCTGAACCGGTATTTTGCCCAGGAACCGGTCTTGGTGTTCCCACCAATACACTGCACAAATAAATTGTAGAATTCGTCTTCCCCATTATCATCCAATTCAATAGAAAGCTGCCCCTTTCCCTCCTGATCTATTTCTGTAATTTGCCCTTCCCGTACAAATTCCGGAGATCCTTCGTAACCATTCTGAATAAGCAGCTTTTCTACCTTCCATTGGTACCCACTGATGCCCGATTTCATTTCGAAAGCAGGTGAGAAATTAAATTCCGCCCGGGACAAGGAACTTGCCTGTTCAGATCGATTCGCCTCCGCGTGGGTGGTACTCCGTATCATGGGAGAACCGGGGATGCGTTGATCCTGTAGTACGGTAAAATTCAGGATATTACTCAGGTTCCCGGCGCCATCTTCGGCGCGGATATGGAGGTAATTAAGGCCCTCATTTAGATTTCCTATGGTAAATTCATTTTCAGCGGACCGCCTTTGGGATACAAAAACCGGCGCTTGGACGGCATTCTGTTTAACATCCCAAAAATAGGATTTGATAACCCCGCTCTTCGCCTCTGAATTATGGATAAACCGGTCCTCACCGGTAATTTTTACCAGGACTGAGCCGTAGCCGATGTAATCATCCTTTCCGATAATACGATCCCTGTTTACGGCATCCCGTAATTCAAAGCTCCTTAATTCCGGCGGAGTTCTGTCTATGATAAATTGATAATCCCCGCTTTCCCCAGAATTGCCTACCTCATCCACGGCGCCGGAACGTATGGTATGGAATCCTTCGGCATAAGAATTAAGAGGAATGTCGATGGATTTCCAATGAGCTTTATCCAGGACTGTTTTCACACCATCAAGTATGTACCATTGGCCGCTTATTTCCGTAAGATTATCCCTTGCATCAATTGTTAACGGGAGTTTTTCAGCAGCCCCATATTCCGGTAAATGCAGGGTTATTTCCGGTGGACTCTGATCTACATAAATAGTAACTTTTTTGGTAGTACTGTTACCCGCAATATCCCGCAGGGTAAATGTCCGCTCGTGTAAACCTTCCGGAAGTTCAATGGTATATCCGGCGGTACCGGAAACACCACCCGTTGAACCGGACCAGCAATTTTTATCCAGGCCGCTGGCCTTATCTGTCCCGGTTATCGTTACATAGGCGGCGATGGATTTTATCAATAGGGGGCTTATCTCCGGCGGGTGCCTGTCCAACTTATAGAAGAAGACCTCTTCACCGATATTATTTGCATTGTCCACAGCCTTAATCAATACGTTGTATATCCCATCCGGAGCCTCACCTTTAAAAATAACTCCGCTTTCCGTAACGGTATACCCGTTAGTGGCGGATAAGAACCCGTTGGGAAGTACGACGCTTAATTCAACTGAATACGTCTTTACCCCGCTTTCCGTATCCGTAATAAGGTATTCAAAACGATCCCGGTTAGTCCAGGAGCACTCCTCTGCAGTTTTCCCCAGTGTCGATCCGGCCCGGATAACCGGGGCTGTCAAATCGGAAGAAAATGCAAGGGTCTGTTCCCGGGTATTTCCAAGTCTATCCGCCCCTGATATTTTCAAGCTATGGTCACGCCCCGAAAGGAAAGGGGCGAGAATGGGCGCGTTGTATACCGATCCTGATACGGAACCTGAAAGCTTGGTTGGCGACCCTCCGTCCAGGGTATATTTCAATGAATCATAATTAAAGCCGCTGCTCGCATCATAAATATCCGATACCCTTAGCGGGATTATCCAACCATTACTCTCTTTGCGGGCACACCCGTCAATGGAAAGGGTATATTCCGGCGGACGGGTATCTATATTAATATTCCCCTCAACCATTGCCTCATTACCAGCCTTGTCTATGGCTCTGAAAATAACCCTATTCCTTCCTTCCTCGATGATAGTTACCCTTGGCGAAGGATCGTCAACGCTCAAGGAGGTCCATGAAGCGCCATCGTCCCGGGAATATTCAATTCTTGCCAGCCCGGGAAGCAAGTCGCTTGCAGAAAATACCAGGGTTCCCCCCTGGGGATTAGCGCTCCATGCATCACCTATGTTTCCCGATACTACACGCACAGTTGGGATTCTTTTATCAACCCCGCAAATAATGGATCCGCTTCCAATATTCCCGACCTTGTCTTTTACTCTGAACCGGACTTCGGTAGATCCTTCCTTAGTAATGGTCACTTGGTTATTAAGCTCACCCTCGGGGCTCCACGAACTGCCATAATTTGTTGAGAACTGCCATGTTTTTGGGTCTACATCCGACAGCGGATCATATCCTGCAGCAGTCAGTTCCACCCCGGATCCGTTGGTCCATCCGTTTGGTGGATTTGCCGTGATAGTTACCACCGGCCCGGTCATGTCAGCTATTACCATAATAGTTTTTGATGTCATGTTATTTACATTATCCATGACACTGATTCTAAAGTTATGAATTCCTTCTATGGGGTATACATTCGGCTCAGAGTACTCCAACCATTCCAAATTACTATCCTTGATCATCCATGATTTTTCGTTTACCCCGGATAAATCATCAGTGGCGATCAATTTTATTTTTTCCGATGTAGTATTAGTAATAAGCGTATCGTTTATTACGGAACCTTTATACTCCGCAGTAACAGATGGGGCGCTGGTATCACAATCTATATAATAAGAAAAACCGTAAGTACTGAAATTATATAAATCTGCCTTGGGTGCAAGAAAAATTCTAAGAAATGCGTGCCTTGGCAAAGAAGGAAATGAATAATTGATAGCATCGCCGGTATGATAATACGTTTCCACGCACTGGCCGGTATCGCGATCAAATATCTCTATCGTTGCAGGTATGGTGTACGCCTTACTTATCTTTAGCGTCGCACTTATAGCCAGAGATATATTACTGCGGGGAGCATTATAATAAACATCATATTTACCTTTATAAAAATAGGCCTCACCTGCAACAGTAACATTAAGCACTAAATAGTTATCAAAAAAATTATCAACAACACACTGATCAGCCCTGGTTGAAACCAGGGAGCCAAAAAGGAGAAGCCATATAAAAATGACAGATCGAAACGTATCTTTCATTTTCTACTCCTCCATGCGATACAGGGTAATTTCATTTCCCGTGTATACCGCCAGGTAAATAACCCCATTAATTCTGCGGCTCCAGGTATATGTACCGAGATCCAGTGATTGTTCTTTTCCATTTTTATCATCAATAAGTACAAGCATATCCGGGGAAATCATGGTGATAATTTCATTTTCCATATAGAATGGATTGAGCAGGATATTTTTCTCTCCTTGGAAGAATGATCCCCGCGGAGCCGGTATTTCCCGTAAAAGTTTCCAGTTCTCATCTTCAAACCGGAAAAAAGCCAGGATGCCATTTTCCTCATTGCCCTTCAGGACGCAAAACCGGGGAGATAGAAACCCAGCCGTATAGAACATCCGGGCCGGTTCATTCAGGGTTTGTATCGGGCCTTCTTTTTTAAGCCCCTCCGCTAAGTCAATGAGCGCAAAACGCCAGGTTCGATCGTGATAATATATAAGAGAAATTTGATTAGTTCCGGTAGAAAATATATCAATAAGAGAAGCGCCGGGCAGGGAAAACAACTGCTTTAATACCGGAATACCGGATTGTTCAAAGGATACTCCATAAATAATTTCTCCCGTATCCGTATCGCCTATCAACAGACCGGGAATATACCGTTGTACCTTCAGGGGAGCGTCAAAATCCAAGCTCCGAACAAAGCCCCCGCCGCTGATCTGATATACGGATACACTTTTATTATCCAGTACCGTAAAGGCCGGATTCCCATCCTGAGATTCCCGGTGTTCGATCCGGGGCATTGTCTCATACGGTCCGGTTTCTTCCCGGATCAGCAGCCCCTGTTCGCCGATCAAAAAGAAGTTTATTTCCCAATGATCCTCCCGGAATACCCTGTACCATCCGTAGTTTGTTTTTCGCCCCCAGTCATGAAAAACCTCAAAATCCTCCACCTTCTCGGATCGAAGGGAAATCTCCCGGGAGCTCGTTATCCTATCGTTCCTGCCGCCTCCTGAAATATAATTAAGCCTGCCGTCTGTAAGGATAAAAATCAGGAGTCCTTGGTCATTGGAGGAGATAAGAGAATAAGCAGCAATGCCAGCAGGACTTTCTGTTTCCCTAAGGGGGTAATAAGCCAATTCACCCATATAGGAAAGGCCGAAAAGGTAAATCCCCTCTACGCCGTCCCTGGTTCCAATAAAAGCCGAGTATTGTTCAGGACCTCCGCTTACCATGGCAAGATCCCGGGCCTTAAGCAGATTCCCATCAAAACCATCTATTATATACGGTTTGAGTTCCTCCCCTTGACCGCCTTTTAAAATCCGGAATTCCCCGTCAGTAATAGAGAGGATATACATTCCTCCGCGAAAATCCTGAATCAGCTCCAGGGCGGTAACGTCTCCGCTTTCCGGCCGGGAACCCACCGGCAATGCTATGAGGGCATTTTCCTGTCCGCCCACTATCAGACCGGTGATTAAAAAAACAAAGCCCGCAATAAATCCTTTCATATCAGCCTCCCAAACACGGACCTCCGGCCCGGATTTAAAATTTGTTAAGGGTATGAGTTTTTCCCCTTCCCAGGCATTAGGGAGCTTTTATGGATTTTGCATTAGTCAAAATGAAAAAAGTGAAAAAAAGTGATTTTTTTTTGAATTCTAAATTTAACCACGGACGACACGGGCAAAGACGGGGGGAGGGAGGGGCATCCCCGGCGCTCGCACGTAATGGGCGCCTAATATATACAACCTATGCTAGAAAACGAAGGCCCGGGCACTCCCCGGGCTTTTCATCAGAAAAGGTGACAGTCACCACTTTTATCCGGCTACGGTCTGCGGAGTTTTTCCTTTAGTTCCGCTATCTCCTGTTCCGCCTGCTGCTGTTTCTGTTCCAAAGCCTGAAGTTTCCCTTCATATTCCATCGCAGCCTGCTTATATCCAGCCCGTCTTGCGCTTACTATGCCGCTCTGCCAATCCAGTTCGTTCTTGAGCGTGTACTCATACCGCGCCCGCAGTATCTCGTCCTCACTTACGGTTAAAAGTTCTTCCGCTGCCATGGATATTGCCTCCTCGTAGTTTAGTATCTCGTTAATCAAATCCCGATATGTGGGATCCTGGACATACCGGAAAAACACCGCCCACCGTTCTATGGTCGTCATTTCCAAAACCGGTTTGGCCAGAAACTGCTTCGCCTTCAGTAGTTCAACGTCAATTATAGCGGTCAGCCCATCAAATGGCAAGTTATTTTCCTGGTCATAGTACCGGAACCGGTGGACCAGAACATTGTCACTATGAAGATTCTTGCTCAGAAAAGAAATTTGCCAGGTTTGCCGCAGGTCGCTGTAGTCGTACTCCTTGCCCTTGATATCCTGGGTAGTAAAGAGCCGGGCAAGGTGGTATTCCTGCCGCCAATGCTTTAGTAGGCCGGGAAAAAATGGAAAAAAATCGATACGGTGTAGGCTTCAATGACCCCCAGGGTCAGAAAGGGGGCGAAGGGTATGGGCCGGCGGAGTGTTTCCTTATCGCCCCGGCGGAGGAACAGGACGGCCAGGATACCCGAAAGGGCGGCGCCGAGGAAGGCGATACAGGTCCAGGGCAGACCGCAGCAGAGTCCAATCAGAAACGCAAATTTGACATCCCCCAAGCCAAGGCCCTTGGTAATGCTGCGGGTAATAAGAAAGAAAAAAAAGCTGAGAAACGCCGCAATCACCCTATGGGGAAGGGAATTAATTTCTACAATTAATAGAAGAATAAAAATCGCCAAAAGGCCGGGGAAAATGAGTTTGTCGGGGATGCGATAGGTCCGAAAATCTATCCATGAAATGGGCAGGGCAAAAATAAGAAAAAGCAGAAATACCGGAATCGTCATGCATCCTCCTTGTTTTCCAAGGTACTATACTTTTTTTAAAAAAGAAAATAAAAAAAGCACTTTTTTTTAACTTTTTTTTCAAATGACTAAAGCAAAATTCAACATTCTCACCCTAAAGGGGTTATTCCGGCGGAATTATAAGGCCGGACAAATATCAAAGAGGATATGGGTGACACTATGAATCAAAAGAATTGTTTTCTTATCCTGGCGGTACTATTCCTGAGCCAGGGACTGTACGGGCAGCGGATGAAGAGTATGGATTTCCGGAACCAGCAGATAACGGATATCCTTATGGCCCTGGCGGAAATCTCGGGGACCTCCATTATTGCGGATGAAACCGTGGGAGGCGCCGCATCCTTCCATTTTACCGATTCCGAATTTGAGGATTCCCTGGAAATTTTCCTTTCATCATACAATCTTTTCTATACACGGGATGGAAATACCTTTCGTGTCTCCCGCATACAGGGAACCCTGGATGAATCGACTGGGCTGGTTACCATGCGGGCCAGGGATGTGGCGGTGGAAAATCTGATACGGACCCTGGCAAAAATCTGGAATACCACGATCCTCCATGATCCCCTGCCCCGTATAAACCTTTCGGTGGATATAGACGGCCTTGACCCGACTAGGGTTCTGGATATTCTTATACAGCGCCTGGAGGAGTTTACCCTCGAAAAAAAAGACGCCTACTACTATATCCGTCACACCGGGGCCGGCGCCGTAAGGATATCCGCTTCCTTCGCCCGTGGGATAAACCGGGACGGGGACACCTATTCGCTCTCCCTGGAAAGCGCGCGGTTTCTCGAACTCCTCCCGGAACTGTTCAAAAAAGCTGAACGGGAATACGCCGTCCTCACCAAGACAGATACTACGCTGGAAAATCTCTACTATACGGGTAAAGACTTTGATACCCTGCTGCGTATTATCCTTGAACAGGGAAATGCGGATTATGCGATCCACAATAATATCTACTATATTGTAGAACTGCAGCGCAGGGATGTTATCAAAAAGTTTCGGGAAACCAGAATTATTCCTTTAAGTTATATCCAAGCTCAGGAACTCCCGGCTTTGCTGCCCGCAGATATGGGAACAGGGAACAATATCAAAATTGATAAGAAAACCAATACTGCCATTGTTACCGGCACCCTGGAAGAAATAAAACCGGTTATCACTTTTATTGAAAGGGTCGATAGACCCGGGGAAAACTATCCTATCACCCTGAAATATATAAAGACCGATGAACTTATCAAAACCCTTCCTCCCTCGGTGATAAAGGAAGAACTTGCCGATTCGGGATTTCCCAACCTTGTTTTTTATACCGGCCCCAAGGAAAAGCGGGAACTTTTCCTAAAGGATCTTACGATTATCGACAGGCCTAAACCGCAGATCCGTTATGAACTGCTTGTTATCGAATACATGAAAAACAAGGAAGCCCGCATAAGCCGGGGTCTCCAAGTCAGTCCTGCCGGGGAAGACAGCAGCACATCCTTCCTTGGGAACCTTTCCAATGTTATGAACCTGAGTTTTGATGTGGTAGCCCAGTTTGGTTACCAGTTCGCCACAAACCTGAGCGTCCAGCTCGGCGACAATACCGCCGAAGTATACGCCAATACCACCCTGAACGGCCTCTCGGGCCAGGAAATTAAGTTCCAGAACACCGATACCTACCGTTACCAGGAATTTGAGGTAGACGCCGATACGGGAAATATTTCCCGTACCGGCGTAACCCGGGAAATTACCTCGGGGCTCATCGTTGCCCTGAACGGTTGGATTTCCGGTGATGATATGATCACCATTTCTGTTAATGCCACGGTGTCAAAGCAGAATAACAATGCTTCAAACGATTCAACTGCCCTGCCGACAACTTCTGAACGGGTGGTGAATACCCAGATCCGTACACCCTCAGGAAAACCGGTGGTACTGAGCGGCCTGATGAAGGAGGATATCAACAAAAATATCAAGAAGATACCCCTTTTAGGCGACATTCCTTTTTTGGGAAGACTCTTTAGGGATCAGACTGATACAAAGGAGAAAACAGAGATTGTCATCTACATCGTCCCCTATCTTTCCCGGGATACTACATATGAAGAACAGGATAGCTCCCTCAGGATGGAACGGTACTATCACGATCTTGTAGAGGGGTACCTTAAATGAAACTGATGAGCATGGATGACTACGGCCCCATCCCCGAAGGCGCCTCCCAGTATCCGATAGAATTTATTGAAGCTCGGGGATTGATCAAACTCCGGGAGGATGAAAACCTTGTGGAAGTTGGGTTTACAGAAAAGGCTGATGCGGCCATAAAGGACAGCCTTCGTAATTTTCATAAAAAGCCCGTAGTTTTTATACCCATGGATGCTGCGGAACTTTCCGCCTTTCTGGGAAACAGAATGGGAGAAGCGGCGGCGGATGAAAAAAGAACCCCCGCCGTGGATGACCGGGTATTGCTGGACAAACTGGCCAATGACGCCCCGATTATAAACCTGGTTAATTCCATCTGCATAGACGGGATACGCTGCGGCGCTTCGGACATACATCTGGAATCTACCAGGGAAGGGCTCCGTGTCCGTTACCGGCAGGACGGGGTTCTGCGAACCGTAAAGACCCTGGAGGGCGGCCGTTTCCCGGCAATTTCTTCCCGGATAAAAATAATGGCCAACCTGAATATCCTGGAACGGAGGCAGCCCCAGGACGGGCGGATAACCGTAAAACTTGGGGATGACCAGGTGGACTTCCGGGTATCCATTGTACCGGTGGCCGGTGGTGAATCAATTGTCCTGCGTATCCTGGGGAGAAAGGCTTCGGCTTCTTCCCTGGAAGAACTGGGGTTCAGCGTAACACAGCTTGCTATCCTACGCCGGTTGCTCAGGATGCCCCATGGGCTGATCCTCCTAACCGGTCCTACGGGAAGCGGTAAAACCACCACCTTGAACGCCATGCTGCGGGAACTTGTGTCGGATACCTTAAAAATAATAACCATTGAGGACCCCGTAGAATTTCTAGTGGAGGGGGTTAACCAGATACAGATCAACGAACAGATCGGCCTTGGTTTTGATGTGTTACTCCGGCGGGTCCTACGCCAGGATCCCAATGTGATCATGATCGGGGAGATCCGGGATTCCGCTACTGCGGAGATTACCCTCCGGGCTGCCTTAACGGGACACCTGGTACTGTCTACCCTCCACACTAATGATACCGCCTCTGTCATACCCCGGCTGATCAACATGGGCATTGAGCCCTACCTTATCGCATCGGTACTCCGTGGAGCGGCGGCCCAGCGCCTGGTCCGGCGTATCTGCCCCCACTGCGCAGAGGAGCGTCAAGCTGCGCCGGAGGAGCGCCGGCTCCTGGAGGCGGCGGGAATCACCGCAGAGAAACTCTACCAGGGACGGGGCTGTCCCGCCTGCGGACACACGGGCTTTGCCGGAAGAATTGTGGCGTCCGAATCGTTCACCACCGACGCCGGACTGGAAGAATTGATCCTTAACCGGGCAAACATTAACGTCCTTTCTGCGTATCTCCGCAAACAGGGCATGAGAACCCTGCTGGAGGACGGTCTGGAAAAGGCCGTTCTGGGGATCACCACCCTTGGAGAAGTGGAACGGGAAATCGTACTTTCCGCAGAGGGGGATAATACTACCAATGAAAAAAAATTATGAAAAAACGGTTCTGGAATTTACGGAGATGATGGAATTACTCCTGGAATCGGGCTTATCCATCAGGGATGCCCTGGAAGCCTTCGTCATTATTAACAGTGATTCCGCCACATCCGCGTTGGGGAAAGCGTTGTTGGGATACATCCACAAGGGCGCTTCTTTTGCCCAGGCCGTGGAATGTATGGATGATATCTTTCCTCCGATTTACCGGGGGATGGTTAAAGTTGGGGATGCGGTAGGTTCGGTGGAACGGATATTTCCCCGGCTTGGTAATTACCTCAGGGACCGAAAAAAATTACGGGACAAAATTTCAGGCGCCCTGGCATACCCCGTACTTGTCCTTATCGTCGCGTTTCTTGGAACCCTGGGTCTGATTTTTTTTGTAATGCCAAAAATGGAACTCATCTTTTCCGGCTTTGGAGGAAACGCGGGAGACAGTATACGCCGCAATGTACGTACCATAGAACTGGGACTTATCATCCCCGCATCCATCGCCGTTTTTCTCCCGAGCGTCCTGGGAATACTCCGTAAGATGGAAGCATCCTATGCGGATCCTAATAGTTTTATTGATCGCCTATTATTAACGATCCCCCTGATAGGAGGGTTTGTCACATCCTGGGAAAGCTTTAACTTTACCTTTGCCATGGAAGTACTAACCGGGGGCGGCATATCCGTGGAGGACGCCATCCTGGAAGCAGCGGGCCTGGTCTCCAACAAACTCTACCGTCAGTCCCTGTTCCAGGTACGGGAAAGGGTATTAAACGGAGGGAGTCTGGCCCGCTCATTCCTGGAAAATAACATTTTTCCCCCTTGCTTGGGGCACTGGATCGCCCTTGGGGAGCGGGCGGGGAAAACCGAACGGGTATTCGCCCAGATCCGTTCCTATTTTCAGGATGAGCTTGACCGGAGGACCGCCAAATTCATCCTGCTTATAGAGCCCGCATTGATTGCGCTTATCGGGATACTAATCCTCGGTTTAGTAGCAGGAATATTACTCCCATTATTTTCAGTATACGGAACTATTTTATAAACAGGAGGAATAGTATGAACGAGAAAGAACTTCAGGAAGACCCCCAGGGCGGATGGACCTTTATCGAAACCTTGATTGTAATCGGTATCATCCTGATCCTAACATCTTCCGTGGGATTTACCGCGGTAAAATACCTCGACAGGGCAAAGATGGTTACCGCCCGGAGCCAGATAGAAACCTTCACCCTGGGTATGGACGCCTATTTTTTTGACTGCGGCCACTACCCCCCGGATACCCAGGGTCTGGGCGCACTCTGGGAAAAGCCGGATTCCGGCGGCCTATTGGCTGCCTGGAACGGACCCTATATTAACAAACCTGTTCCCAGAGACCCCTGGGGTAATGAATATGAATATATCATCCCGGGATACAATGATATGCCCTATGGCATCCGTTGTTTCGGCAGGGATGGAAAGGAAGGAGGAACCGGAAATGACGCGGATATCTGTTCATGGGAGTGAAGGCGGCTTTGTATTATTGGACGCCCTATTTTGCCTATTTACAGCAGCATTGATACTCCTACTAATCTCAAGCAGCGTTTCAACTGTCGTGAGTTATTCTTCAAAAATAATTGCAGATGGCATTAGTATTATTGAAGAAAGAAACAACAATATAGGAAAATCGTATGAAAAATAATTCCCAGGCAGGGTTTACCCTGGTAGAAACATTAATTGCCCTTGGCGTGGTAAGTCTTATTATGACCATCCTTACTATTTCCATGACTTCATCAGCTGCAGCCCTGGAAAAATCAAAGGACAGGGCTCTATTTGGGATAAAACTTCTCAGAGCCGATTCGCTAATCCGCGACAGGATCGGCGCAGTGGCTGTCCCCTACTGGGAATTGCCTGTCCTGGAAGCCGGCGAGTCTTCTGTTCGGATCTCCTGGTACCAGGGAGAACGGAACGGCTATATACGGCTCCTGACAGAAAAGGATGCCCTGATTATGGAGACTGAGGATAAAAGAAAAAAAGAAAGGATTGTGTTGATCTCCGGACTCGACGGAACGAACCTCTCCATACTCCGGGATGAACAGCATATTCCCTACGGTATCGATGTTATCTATTTACATAGGCAGAAAACCTACCATACCATGTCGGCTTTCTCAACTTCTTCTCTCATAAGAGGCCTTCCATGAAAAAATTAATTGACACTTGGGAAGCAGGATTCGTATCAATGATATTCCTCCTTTCCCTATTCTTCCTGTCGGTTCTTTCACTTGGGGCAGCCATTTATATTTCTTCAACAATTACAATTGAAGGCCGGGAAAAGACTAATACTTCCATTAGGGTTGAAATGGATACGTTTCTGGAAGATATTATGGAAACCCTCTTATCCGATCCAAGTCCGGGGGTAAATAGCTTTGATGATCCGGTCTGGGCATGGAACGGAAAAAATATACGGGGTTATACCGTATCCCTGGCGCCAATTTCAGACAGGATTAACCCAAATTTAGTACGAAAAAATATTTTTGATAAAACCCGGCTCTCCCTTCTTTTTCGCCCGGAAAAAAATGCGGATGAATTACAGCAATTTCGGGAGGATTTCGGGCTTTTCCTTGGGTACGAAACTTTTCAGGATTTTTTTGAAGAGAGCCTATTTAAAAAATATTTTTCGCCCTATGGCTGGGCGAATATCAACCTTACCGACGAGTTCGCAGCCCGGCAATTGGGGACATCCCTTACGAATGACCCCATAAAAGGGGAGGCGCTCCGTGAAAAAATACGCATACTCCTCATGGACCAGCGGCTCATGGATCGGGAAAATCTTTCGGCATTTCTTGGGGTATCTCTTAGGGAACTCTATCCCTTTATTAACGCTGAACCCTTGATGAATATTAACTTTGTGGAACCCCTGATCCTGGAAGAACTTCTCGCCTATCCGGATTACCATATTCGGCATCCGGAACAAATTGCAGGCGACATAGTATATCTGCGGCAAACGGAAGGTCTTAGCGCAGAAAATATGTGTTCAATTCTTGGAATCGATAAATCAAATCCACTTTTCTATTATTTTGGTTCTATAACATGGTTTTGGGAAATCGCAATAGCAACAAATACCGGAGACCAGAAAAGTCATTCCCTCAACGCCGTGGTATGCAGGCTGCCCCCAGGGGCGTATCCGGTAGATTCTAAACCGGAATATAAAATCATTGAACGGAGGTTTAAATAATGCCGCCCCTATCTATTTGTAACGATCGTGCTTTTTTGATTTCCCCATTGGAAGTTCCGGTATATATACTGGAACTTCCATCAACCCCGAAGGGTCCGCTTCCGGAAGAGACATTCATTGAAGGGGAGATAGGTAACCAGCTAAAGGCGCTGTATCCCGGAACACCGGCGGACACCATTATGGACTATACATTATACCGCCCCCAAAAACGGGACAGAATCCGGCAGTTTAACACCGTAGCGGTATTTGTGTGTTCCCGTCCGGTACATGAAATTTACAGAAATCTCAAACGTCCCCTTATTCCCGGAATTGCCCTTATGGCAGAGGGTATGCATAATTTTAATGAAAAAACTATGTTGACCATCCTCTGCACCCCCCAGTGGATCGAAGCCGCTTTTTTTGAAGATGATGTGATCCGCCGCTATGGATCCTGCCCAATGGGAGCCGACGGGCTTCCCCTCACCCTGATAACTCCCTTCCTGGACGGTCCTGAGTCCGGGGACATACCGGCGCTTCTTATCATTGCCGGTTCCGGTGAAGAACAGAATAGGAATACAAAAAAAGCATTGAATCAGCTTTTTAAGCGGCTAATTGACATTGACATTAACGAAATTAGTATAAAGAAAAAAATAAAAATATTGGGAATCTTTAGCGACAACAAAGGCCGCACCCTAATCCGCCGGAAAAGGGACATTAAGTTACTGGCAGCCCTTAATTGCATTTCCTTATTATTATCCCTGCATTTAATTTCCGGAGAAAAAAACACGGAACTTTCCCGGCTTGAAAACTACTATCAGGAACAAAACCGGAGACAAAATGAAGTAAAAAGGCTGGAAGGGGAAATAAATGAACTACTATCACATCAAACACGGGAACCCCAGGTGCAGGATCTTTATCCCTACGAGATTATTTCAAAAATCAGAGACTGCCTTTCCGGTACCTGGATAAGATCTTTGGCAATACAGGAGGAAAATTTCAATATGGAAGCCGAGGGACCCGATTCAATCGGCGTATTGCAATCGATGCAGGCATCGGGTTATTTCAGCGGATTAACCATCCATCAGGCATCGCCATTAAAAAATTCGATGGAACAATTCACTATTTCAGGGAGGGTAAAGGATCATGAAAAATAATAAAGCTGATTTCTTAATTTCTTTTTTTGGGCTGATCATTTCCGTAGTTTTTATTATTATCTTTATTGGTAAAATTCTGGAAATCCGCAGTACCCTGGAGTCCATGGATCAATACCGTAATATCCTAAATGAAACACACGTCCTTCCACTAAGTTATCTTTCCGATCTGGATAATCAAGTAAAAAACCTGCGGAACCGGGAAATTTCCGGGGAAGGGCTTAAAACCAAGGATCCCCAGGGCCCGGAAGAACACATTGGTATGATACGCGATTTACTGCGGAATCATAAAATAGAAGTTGAACGTTTCAGAACTATCGGAAAGGAGGGAATCTCAGCATCCGAATTTATCCTGAACGGCGAAGGAGTTAATTTCTTTAACTTTTTGAAGGAGGCGCCAAAAATCCAACTCCCCCTGAACTATATCAGCATAAAACCGACTTCCGGTTTTTCAAAAATCAACGCCACTGTGAGGTTTAACCATGTACCGTAAACTGTTTATCGCCAAAATTATACTTGCCCTTGGAATTCCGGTGTTTCCCCTGGGCGCCCTATTTTATGCTTCCCAAAACAGGCCGCCCATCCCACGGGAAGAATTAGCGGAGAATGTAATTATTCCTGTTACCCTGCCGGATATACCGGAAAAGAAGCAGCCACAAACCGGAGCGGACCAGCTTGCCCTTATTTTTCGTCCACCAATCAATAAACCGGCATCGAAGACTCCTGTGCCGGAGAATCCGGTTCCTGGGGATGGAAACACCGATCCTATACCAATCCCGGGAGAAGAAAAATTCAGCTACCTTGGCTTAATACGTGAAACCGATAACCAGGAGTGGTTATACCTAAAAGACAGGGAATCCGGTAGGATCATTTCAATAAACGCAGGTCTGGTATCGGCAGACGCAGAATATTCTGTGATTAATATTGACGGTACACAATATTTTATAAGGAGAAATTAGCATGAAAAATTATTTAATCTGTTTAAGCATCATTATGGCAGTTTTCTTTTCCTGTGCAACAAGTCCCATTCAGAAAAGAACAGCGGCCGGTCTGTACGGCATGATCTACGATGGAGATAACAAGCCGGTCAAGGAAGTTAAAATATATGCGGGAGATAAATTCAGCGCCATCAGCGATATTAACGGCCATTTTTCCCTGCCCGGTTTGAAGCCCGGTAAAGAGTACCGCATCAAGGCCTGTAAAGAGAATTATGAAGCGGTAGAATTGGAAATTGATTATCTGGATCCCCAAAATGTACTATACATCAACATATACCATGTGGATCAGCTTTTAAACCTGGCGGAACAGGCCCTGCGGGATAAGGACTGGTTACAGACCGAATCACTTTTGTCCAGAACCGAGTATGCCCACGGAGATTACCCGTCCATCCAATACCTCCGGGGTATCATGGCATTCCACAGGGGCGAATATGATAATGCGCTGGGTATTCTGATTAAGCTAACGGAACAGGAAAAGGCTCCATACCTGTATTTGTTTATTGCGGATCTGTATCAATACTACACCGGAGATAAGGACCGTGCGGTACTCTTTCTGAACAAATTTCTGGAATTACGGTATGACACGGAGCTTGATAACCGGATCCGGGAACTAACCGGATCCGGCACCTAGCATTTCTATTTATTCCAACCCGGCCAAGCCCGCCAGCCCTTCGGCGCCCTCCGGTTCCGGGGGCGGGGCTTCTTCGGCCGGAGCCGGCAAAGCTTCCCGGGGCTGGGAGTCGGCGGAACGGAGGCCGAAGAGCTTTATTCCCTCGCCGGGAAAACGCTCCTTAACCTGGGCAACCGCCCGCTCTATGCCGCGGGCTTCATCTTCTTCGCACCATACCACCAGAACAAAATTTTCTTCCGGCCAAATGGCGTCCCCCATCTTGGGGCCGGATCTGCCGACCCCCATAACATTGGGATATCTGGTGTAGTACTTACCTACATTCTCCAAAGCAAAAGCTTCCAGAATGTTCTCCTCAACAGAGTGGTTCGCTATTATCTCTATCCGGATCATACTCCGGCCTCCTGGGTCTGAATCTTGGAATCCGGCAGGATTTCCAGGGCGGTCCTTGCCGCGTTCTGGGCTTTAGCCTGTCTCCGGGTTAAACCCTGGGCAATCCGGTTACGGCGCGCTTCCGCACGGGCTGCCTGTTCGTCCGAATGCCTATTCATGATGTAATACACCGTGGGCATGAGGAACAGGGTCATGAGAGTGCCGAAGGCAAGGCCCCCCAATACAGTTTTGCCAATAGGCGCAGTCATTACCGAACCTTCGCCGGGGACGAATGCCATGGGGGCCAGTCCCAGGATGGTGGTGAGGGTGGTCATCAGGATGGGCCTGAGCCGGTTCCCTGCGGCTTCCACACAGGCATCGTGCAAAGAGTACCCCCGCTTGCGCAGCAGGTTGGTGTAGTCCACCAGGACGATACCGTTATTAACAATAACCCCTACCAGTACTAACAGTCCTACTGCGGTAAGGATGTTAAAGACATCGCCGGAGATGAAGTAAATTGCCACCACACCGATGAGGGAAAGTGGAATAGTAAGAATAACAATGAAGGGATCCTTGAAGGATTCAAACAAACTTGCCATAACCCCGAAGACCAGGAAAATGGCCACCGCGACGATCAGCAAGAAATTACCCATCATCTTCATCATCTCCGAGTTGCCCCCGCCGTATTCAATGACCACATCCTCATCGGCGGGTATTGACGACTGAACCAAGTTGCGGACCTTCTCATCCAGGGTATTAAGCTTAGCCCCAGGAGCGCCGCTGGCAGTAATATGGATGACCCGGCTCTGGTTTTCACGGTTGATTGACATAGGGCCGGTGCCTTCCTTATAGGTGGCAAAGTTGGAAAGGGGCACCCGCCCGCCGCTCATCTGGCTGTTCACAAAAATATGATCCAGTGCAGGCCGGGTACTCCGGTCCGCTTCCGCCAGAACCAGCACCACATCGTAATTGATGCCATTGTCTTTGTACCGGGTGGCGGTGATGCCGTCCACTGCGGCTTTTATCTCATTACCAATGGTGTACGCATTAAGACCCATGGAGTATATCCGGTCCCGGTCAAGTTCAATCTCGATCTGGGGCAGTCCGTCTTTCAGGCTTACCTGGGGTTCTTTTACCTCGGGAACGTTATCCCGAAGAAGTTGTGCAATTTGTTCAGCCAAGACCTTGCCCTTCACGAGGTCATCTGTGCGGAGGATGATGTCAACTGCGGGACTACTGCCGCCCATACCGCCGCCGCCGCCAAATCCGCCGCCGGAGAAACTAAAGGAAACCCCGGGAAATTCGTTAAAGTGGGCGCGCATCTTGGTTTTAATATTCTCGGCGCTGTCGATCCGCTGCTCAAAATCCGGAAGGTTGATACGCAGGGAACCCGAGTTGGTCGAGGAACCGCCGAACATATTGCCGCCTCCGGCGTTCAGAACGATCCGGTCATAGCCCTGTACTTCCCGCTGCACAATGAGCTGCATTTTCTGCAGGGTTGCCTCGGTTTCCACCAGGGGGGTTCCCATGGGAAGGGTGGCAGTAATACTTACCGAATCAGCGTCCTGTTCGGGCATAAAAACCCAGCCTATTTTGGGGATAAGCATGATGCTTCCGGCAAAAAGCAGGACCAGGAACCCTATCACAATGGCCTTGTGCCGCAGCACCCGATCTACCGCCTTACGGTATGCATTGTCAAGGCCGGTGAAGAAATTCTCGAAGGCCTTGTCAATGGAAGCGAGGAAACGATTACTCAGGGGTTTCTGCTTCCGGGTTACCAGGGGGAAGTAATGGCTGCCCAACACGGGCACCAGGAAGATTGCCACCAGCAGGGAGATGGTCAGGGATATTACCACCGTAAAGGCCAAGCCCGCAAACATTTCGCCGGCCATTTCCAGCAGGCCCTGGAACATGACCAGGGGGGCAAATACGCAGATGGTGGTCAGGGTGGAAGCGGCAATGGCAACGATCATTTCCGATGTGCCCAAAATAGCCGCAGGCTGAAGTTTTGCTCCCTTTTCCCGGTAATGGTAGATATTCTCCAGGATAACAACGGAGTTATCCACCAGCATACCTATACCCAGGACCAGCCCCGCCATGGTCATTAAATTCAGGGTAAGGCCTAAGAAGTACATCAACATGATAGTAACAACAATGGAAACAGGAATACTGATGCCGATGATCAGGGTCGGTTTTATGGACCGGAGGAATATAAAGAGCACAATAATTGCCAGGGCCGCCCCGGATAGGGCGCTGCTTGTTACTTCATTAAGGGAATTTTCTATCTGATCCGTGGTGTTAAAGTTCTCTGTTATCTTGATATCCTGGGGAAGCTCACCGGCGATCTTGACCAGCCGGGCCCGCAGTTCCTTGGCGGTCTGCACCGAATTCTTTCCGCTCTGTTTCTGGACCATGAGCATCACCGAAGGCTGGCCGTTCACCAATACTACCGATTCCTGGCTCTTGTAACCCTCGAAGACATCGGCAATATCCCTAAGATAAATTGTGCGGGGCATCTCCACCTGGCCGTTTACCACGCCCCCGCCCTTGTAGGAGATGACCGTATTACGAATCTGTTCCAGGGAGGTGTATTCACCCATGGTGGTGAGGATATAGTTCATCCCCCCTTCGGTGATGGACCCTGCGGATACCTGGGCATTGTTCCCCGCCAGCATCTGTTGGATCTGGGTTACCGTAAGGCCGTAGGCTTCAAGCCTGTTTTGGGACACCTCCACCCGGATGATCTTTTCCCGCCCGCCGTTTATCGACGCGGTGGCCACACCGGGAGTCTGCTCTATCCGGGGAATGATGGTGTCCTCGGAAATCTCCCGCAGTTCCTCCGGGGAACGGTTCCCCGTAACCTGGAGCCCCATGATGGGCAGCATGGAAGGATCCATTTTAAACATCATGGGAGTATCCGCCCCGGTGGGCATATAGTTTCTGATCCGTTCCAGGGCGTCCCGGACGGAGTTGGCCGCATCCGCCAAATCGGTGCCGTAGGTAAACTCCATGATCACCATACTGGTACCTTTGGATGAAGTGGATGTCAGCTCTTCAAGGGCGGACACACTGGATAGCGCCGCCTCCAGGGTCCGGGTTACGCTGCGTTCAACCTCTTCGGGGCCAGCCCCGGGATAGGATGTGTATACTATCAGATAGGGGGGGTTTATTTCAGGAAGCAGGTCGATAGGCATATTTACCATGGCAAAGACACCCAGCCCAATGAGAAGCGCAAAAATAATAAATATTGTCGTCGGCCTTCCGACCGCCATTTTAGCCATACTCATGAATGACCTCCTTAATTGGCGGCGCTTAAGGGCGCAACCTGTTCAATCACGTTGATCCGTGAACCATCCTCCAGAAGGGTTTGGCCCCGGACGATAATTTCCTGATTAGGGGTAAGCCCCTGCTGCACTTCCAGAACGCTGTCCACCAGAATACCCGGGGTTATTACCTGACGCCGGGCAATGCGGAAAGCGGGGTCCGTAGGATCCGTGGCCACCGTAAACACATAGTTTTCGTCGGAACGCTGGAGCATGGCGCCGGCGGGGATCTTCACAATATTACTTTTTTCTTCGGTGATGACCCGTACCTTGGCGAACATCCCCGCTTTCAGTTTTGAACCGGGGTTCTCCACATTGATCCGCACCTCCATGGTTCGGGAAGCGGCATCTACCACCGGAGATATCTCAGTAACACTGCCCCGGAAAACTTCCCCGGGCCAGGCGTCCAGGGTAATCTGACAGGGCTGCCGCAGGGCTATCTTGGAAATAAACCGTTCCGCCACATAGAGCTTGATCTCCAGGGCATTCCCCCCGGCGATCCTTGCCAGGGGCACCGCCTGGCTTATGGTCATCCCCATTTGGGCGGGCAGGGATGTTACAATCCCCGCAATGGGCGCCCGGGCGATATTAGCCTGGTAGGTCATCCCCGGCTTGGAGGGGTCCACCGCCGCCACCGGATCGTTCCGGTTAACCCGGTCACCCACGGCAACGTAAACCCGGGTTATCTTCCCGGCGGCATCGGAATAGGTGTCCACCGACGTACCGGATACGATATCCCCGGATAAGGCGAGGTAATCCAGGATCTGCCCCTGAACCGCCAAGGTGGTATTCACCGCAAATACCGGAACCGCCGGCGCCGCAGCTGCACCCCCGGGACCTGCCTTTTTCTTATCCTGAGAGGCCTTGATCTGGCTGCATCCCGAAAAAACCATGGCTATGACAACAAGCGCCACAACGATGGCGCCCCTATACTGTATTCTTTTCACTTTGTGTTTCCCCCATTACTTAAGGTTCCGAATGGAACTCCTATGGAATATTCCAGGTCGATAAGACCGGTACGATAGTTAAACTGTTGTTCCAGCATCTGCACCCTGGCCTGACGCCGGGCCAGATCCGCATTCTGCACCTGAAGCAATTCCTGGAGCCCCGCCCGGTACGCTTCTTCGGTCAGCTGGTAGCTCCGTTCCGCCAAAGCTACGGTCTGGGCCTGGGTTTCTGCGGAGATCTGCGCCCGTTCCAGGGAGAAAACGGTATTGTAGATTTCAATCTCCGTCCCCCGTATGGCCTGGGCAAGCAAGATGTTCTGAGCGCGTAAATTATTGTCCGTATCCTTTAGCCCCTGCCCTTGTTTGGTAAAGGGAAAGAGGCTGTTCAGGCTCATACCCAGGGTGATAGAAAAGGCGCCCCGATCCATCCAGTTATCCCCGTCACCCCAGCTGTTGTCCCAAGGTCCAAGTAAGGTGGGAGAATAATTCCAGGCAAAATTGATGTACGGTGTATAGAGCTGCAGCGCCTGAACTTTCCTTAAGCTCTGCATGGCAAGAACGGACTGCCGCAGTTCCAAAATATCCGGCTTCCCGTTGGCGGACTTGGTAATCAAATCCTTTACATCCAGGGAGATATAATTAAGGTCACCGGTCACCGGTACAAGCTCAAACTGGGTATCGTAATCCAAGCCAAGGCTCATGGCGAAGTTGGCCATAGCAACCTTCAATCCATTTTCCATCTGGTCGATGGAGGGCTTCAAATTATCCCTGGATACCTGGGCCTGGAGCAACGTAAGCTGGGGAACGAGACCGTTCCGATAATTCGCCTGAGCCATAGTAACCTGACGCTCCGCATTAGCAAAACTTCCCTGCAGCAGGGCGATATTCTCCTGGAGCAGGAGCATCTGGTAGTAGGACTTTCGTATATCCCGCTCCATCTGCGCCCGGGCCTTGGCAAAGCTTAATAGTCCACTTTGATAATTCACCTTAACGCTATTGATACCTTCGATCAGGGCAAAACTGAAGTTGAGGGATGCAGAAAGGTTCCCGTTGAAGCTCCACAGCTCCGGTTGAAGCGGAGAAGCCTCCTCGTTACTCCGGCTAAGGGTTCCCCGCACATCAAACTCCGGTAGGAACTGATTCCATACCAGACTGAATTGCCGCTTCTTGGTATCCAGGGCTACCCGGGAAGATTCCAAGCTAAGGTTGTTCTGTACAGCCAGCTCAACCGCCTCGTCCGGGGTGATACGCCGGACCGTTTGGCCCGCTGCCGGGCTTTCAGCGGAATTTCCGGCTTGACCAAAGGCCGCTGCGGCACAGAGGAAAAAGGCTAGAACCAAGCCGGGGGAATGCGGCAGCCGCAAAAGGCGGCGGACGCAGGGACCGGCACGACAGGGGTGTTTCATATTAGGACTCCTTCTCTATTAACCTGGGGAACGTGCTTAAACACCGAATCCGCAAGGCTAACCTGTATTTCAAGCCCGCTATCCGCGCGGCTTCCTACGGCTTCTTGCCGTTTCTTACCATACATTAGAATATACTGCTTTTGGTTCATTTTTTACCATCCTTCTATTCCTAAAACAATAAATTTATATAGAATTTGAAAACTTGTATTAGACACATCCGAAAAAGAGAACCTCTCGGGCCTCCTCATAAGGGTGTTAACGACGAGAAAGAGTATCCATTGGGACAGGGTTTCCCCTGAAAGTGCCAATCCGCCCGGGTTCTCCCCGGCGCCTTCCAATTTGATATCCGCAAAGATCCGATAAATCCGCGGCGGCACCGTAACCCCCAGGTCCAGCCGCCGGGTCCTGATCCAATCCAGGGTGATAAGGATCTCCGGCCGGGACCGGAGATAATTGGCTATGGCCGCTATGGCCAGGTAAAACTGCTCCTCCGGCAGCTCGGATCGGCTTTGCTCCAACTCAGCGTAATCCACTATCCTATCGAATTCGGCGATAAACATTTGGCCCAGCATATCCGCCTTGCTTTTGAAGTGGGCATAGAGGCCGCTTTTGGAGAGCCCCGAACGCTGGGCAACCATATCCATGGAAGCGTTCCAGGGTCCCGCCTCGGCAACCGCCCCGGCAACCGCCTTGAGCAGCCCTTCGTTCTCCCCCTCCGGGGGAATCTGATGGCCGCCGGACTTCTCCAATTTTTCAAAATCCAGGGCATTCACCAGGTTTTTATCAAAACCAAGCCCATGGGAAATAACCCCCTCGGCAAAGGAAATAAACTGCTGGATTTCTTCATTTGTAGGTTCCCCGGTTTTTCCGTGCCTGCTTTTATGAAAAAGGGTAACCAAAAAGAAAATGGCAGTAACAATCAACTGGGCTTTGCTGGGATGATCATCCCCTGCCTCAAGGAAAAACCAGTGTTTCTTTACATCCATTCCGCGGATCGCGAATTGCCGCAAAATATCCTTATCCCGGTTTTTATCGCCGTAGACCTCGATTAAAGAAAAAATGAAAATATACTTATGCCGAGCGTAATATTCGGCGAAATTCCGGGCCATGAGGAGTATCCCCTGGTTAATATCCCGGCTTTCCACCGCCTTCTCGTAGGACGCCTTCATAAAGCCCACATAGTGATCGCAGTAATACCCGTACATACCATCCAGAAGGGCGCCCCTGCTCTCAAAATGACGATACAAAGCCGGCTTAGTAACCCCAAGGGCTTGCGCAATTTGAGAAAGACTGGTAGTTTTAAACAGTTCCCGGCCCCATACCTGGAACGCTGTTTCTATTATATCTGTTTTATTCATTGGTATTACCGTATGTTACCGAACGGTCGTTAACATATACAATAACGAATCTCAAAATAAAAAGCAACAGGGTTTTCGTAAATAATTTCACAAAATATGCAAATCGGCAAAGACGGGAGGAGGGAGGGGCATCCCCGGCGCTCGCACGCAGGTAGAGTCTGCTTGCGGAGCCCCTTCGGGTCTCCTCCAGCAGGGAATTCCCTATGTGCTCGGCCGGGGATGCCCCTCCCTCCTCCCGCCGGTGTTTATAACATGAAGAGGAAGTATTTCCCGGCTGAGTTCACTTGCCGGTGGACTTTCGGATAATAAGATGGGGGTCAAGAGTCCGCCTGAAGGGGGGGGTTCCGTTCTTTTTTATGATATTCATAAGATCCTCCGCTGCGGTTCGGCCCATAGTAAATACCTGCTGGGAAACGGTCGTAAGGGGAACCTGGCAGAGAGCGGAAAGACGGATATCGTCAAAACCTGCCACCGCAGCCTGTTCGGGGATGGCGATACCCATTTCCAGAAACCGAGTGATAAAGCCGATGGCCACATAATCGTTGGTCACAAAAAGGCTGGTTTTTTTTGTTTTAATGGAATCGGATTCCGCGATCTGCGCGGCCAGTACATATCCGTCCTGGTAGGTCTTGGCGTCGGAATATCGGGTAGTCCGTACCGCGCCGGCCCTGAGATGATCATCAAAACCCTTAATACGGTCCCGAACGGATTCGTGGTCAAATACCGAAACCAGGATAATCTGCTCATGATCCAATGAATTGATGTGTTCCGCCATCAGGGCTCCGCCCTTGTAGTTATCGCAGCTCACATAGGAAACTTCGGGGTCATCGGACCGACAATTCATCAGCACAAAGGGAATACCTGATTTTTTAAGCGCCTCCACGGTTGCGGAATCCGAAGCCGCGGGGGTTATCAGAATACCGTCCACCCGGTTGTTTATCAGAGAACGAACCCCCTGTAATTCCCGCTCAGGGATCCAGTGGGAACTCATGACCTGAAAAAAATAATCATTTACCGAGATAACGCTGTCGATACCGTCGGCCAAATCGATATAGAAATTATTGGGGAATTCATCCACCACCACGCCGATGGTTTTGGTGGGCATCCCCGCGAGGCCCTGGGCCAGGATATTGGGAGTATAACCATACTTATCTATAATAGAAGAGACTTTTTTCCGGGTCCTTTCATGTACCAGAGAGGACTTGGACAAAACACGGGAAACCGTGGCTTTGGAAACTCCGGCCTCCCGGGCAATATCGGCAATGGTCATGGGTTTCATGTATAACCAGCATGTCACCTTTTCCAATATCTATCAAGTTAAAGCATTATAGAAGATTTTAATTGACAAAACCTCAAATAGGGGGTATCATTTTTTATATTTTATCGAATTTTTGAAATTTAAGCCCTAAATGAAACCGGTTTCATTTTGTCCGGTTAGATTAGGGGAATACGACAGTGGGAGGCATAATGGGTGACTATATCGTTGAACTGGAAAATATAAATAAGGCATTTTCCGGTGTTCCAGCCCTCAAGGATGTCCATTTCAATCTCAAGGCTGGGGAAGTACATGCGCTTCTGGGGGAGAATGGGGCGGGAAAGTCCACCCTGGTAAAAATACTCAGCGGGGTCTATACCAAGGACTCCGGTACGGTCAAGGTTTTCGGTGAAACCGTTGATGCCCTCAACCCAAAAATAGCGGCGGAACTGGGTATAGCGATTATCCATCAGGAACTGAACCTGTGTTCCCACCTCACGGTTGCGGAAAATATATTCCTCGGCAAAGAACTGACCAAACACGGGCTCTTGGACAAGCGGACCGCCAACGAAAAGGCCAGGGAACTTCTCAAAAGCCTTAATATTGATTTAAACCCGGAAATGCTCGTGGGCGACCTGCAGGTTTCAAAGCAGCAGATGGTAGAGATTGCAAAGGCCCTTTCGAAAAACGCCCGGGTGCTTATCATGGACGAGCCTACTTCGGCCCTTACGGCGACCGAGATTGAAGAACTGTTTAAGATAATCAAAACTCTCAAGGGAAAAGGCCACGGGATTGTTTACATATCCCACCGGCTGGAAGAACTGCAGCATATTGTTGATCGGGTTACCGTGCTCCGGGACGGGACCTATGTCATCACCGCGGACTTCAAAGAAACTACCCAGCCGCAGTTGATTTCCCACATGGTCGGCCGGGACATTAAAGAAAAGTTCCCCCGGGTCGAGTGCCCGGTGGGGAAGACCGTGCTTGAGGTAAAAAATCTCAATGCCGGCCGGCTGGTCCGGGACATCAGTTTTGAACTGCATGAAGGGGAGATCGTAGGAATAGCCGGCCTCATGGGCGCAGGGAGAACGGAAACGACCCGGGCTTTGTACGGGATAGACCCAAAACAGTCGGGGGAGATTATCCTTGACGGCAAGAGTATCACCATTAACAAGCCCGCAGACTCCATTCGTTCGGGGATTGTGCTTATCCCGGAGGACCGCAAGAAGGACGGGCTTTTTACCAAGCTTTCCATAAAGAGCAATATCGGTATGCCGAACCTGGATCTGCTTTCCGACGCCCTGGGGATTGTAAACAAGGGCAAGGAAAAGGGGATGGCCCTTAAGGCGGTGGACGATTTGAAGATAAAGCTGTCCGGCCTGGAAAGCGATGCGGCAAATCTGTCCGGCGGGAACCAGCAAAAAGTCGTGGTAGGCAAATGGATGTCCAGGAGCTTCCGGGTTGCGATCTTTGACGAACCCACCAGGGGTATTGATGTTGCCGCCAAAATAGAAATTTACAATATCATTAACCGGCTTAAGCAGGACGGCGTCGGTATCCTTTTCGTATCCTCAGAGCTGCCGGAAATATTGGGAATCTCGGACCGGATCATCGTTATGTGCGACGGCAGAATAACCGGGGCAATGTCCAGGGCGGAAGCCACCCAGGAGACCATATTGGACCTGGCGACACGGTTCGAAAAAAAGATAGCGTAGGGATTATTAAAATTGGGAAAAAGTGAGGAAACAGTATGGGCATTAGTGTGAATAGCATTCAAAAGACGTTCCGCGCACGCGGGGTAGGACAGGTTATCGTTGTAACGGGCTTTCTGATCGTGCTGCTTATTATCTTCCAGACCTTGAACAACAACTTTCTGGGTCCAAGAAATATTCAGAACCTGCTCAGGCAGATCGCGCCTTTCATTATTGTCGGGATCGCCCAGTCTTTTGTGCTGATTACCGGTAACATTGACCTTTCCATAGGATCCGTACTTGGTATGAGCTGCATGATTTCTGCAACCCTTATGACCAAGACGGTGCCGCCCCTATTTGCCGCGGCTATTGCGCTCATTGTCTGTCTCGTCATCGGCGTTGCCAACGGCTTCCTCGTTGCCCAATTCAAACTTCCGCCCTTCATTGCAACCCTCGGTACCATGACCATAGCCAGGGGTATAGCCCAGATTAGCAATGGCAGCCGCAATACCCGGGCCATTGACTCCACCGAGAATTATAAATTGATAAGTTCCGACGCTGCGGCTTCTTTAAAGTCCCAGGTAGAGGTCTTTCGGGATTTTTTCTACTACCACAAACTATTTGGGTTTTTATTCTCCACCATGGTCATTGCCTTGGTACTCTGGATCATCTTTAACTTTATTCTTACCAGTACCAAGACCGGCCGTCATTTGTATGCGGTGGGCAGCAATATTGAGGCAGCCAAGATGTCCGGTATAAGCGTACTGAAGGTTACCCTGGTGGCCTATGTGGTCAGCGCCCTCTGTTCCGGGGTTGTGGGCCTTATTCAAACAGCCCAGAGCGGTACCGGTGATATGAGCGCCGGAAACACCTACGAGCTGTATGCGGTCGCCGCAAGCGTCATTGGCGGGGTAAGTACCCTCGGCGGACAGGGTCTGCTGGTGGGAACCATAGTAGGAGCGGCCATCTGGTCGACCCTCTCGAACGGCCTTTCCCTGGCAAATGTCCCCGTAGCGATCCAGAATATAACCGTCGGTATTATTGTTATAATTTCTGTGTTGTCCGATGTCGTTATCAGGCGGCGCAGCAAGTAAGCAGTTTCAGGCAGTATGCCTTGAAATAAAATCAAGTTTTGGAGGAAGAGTATGAAATTACTTAAAAGGTCGGTAATTGCGGCGCTCGTTCTGCTGATAGCAGCGGGTAGTGTGTTTGCCAAGGGCGGAAGCGAGAGCGGCGCCGCGGGTTCAAAAAAGGTTAAGATTTACTTAATCACCATGGACCAGATGGATGCGTATTGGAATTTTATCGATGCGGGCTGTAAGAAGGCGATTGCAGAGATCGGCGCGGACAAAATCGAATATCTTTTTGATTCGCCGGAGCGGAAGGACAACAACGCCCAGATCACCAAGATCGAAAACGCTGCAGCCAACGGCGCTAACTACATCCTGTTAGCCGCCAACGACACGGAAGCCCAGAACGGCGCTATCGCGGCTGCCGCCAAACAGGGGGTTAAGTTTATTTTTGTTGACGCCCCCGCAAGCTGGTCCGGCGCCATCGCGACGATCACGACCAACAACGAAGCCGCCGGTAAAACAGCAGGCGAGCAGCTGCTTGCCAAGCTCCAGGCCAACGGCGTAACCAGCGGTAATCTCGGTATCGTCAATGTAAACATTGCCACCGCTTCCACCGTAGCCCGTGAAAAGGGTTTCCGCTCTGCCTTTGAAGGCAAGGGTTATTCTATCCTCCCCACCCAGTATGCTGAAGGCGACCCCGCAAGGTCCCAGGAAATTGCCTCCAACTACATCACCCAGGGTGTGGTAGGTATTTTCGGCGCCAATGAAGGCGCCACCGTAGGTACCGCCAATGCTATCAAAGAAGCCGGTGGAAAGGTACTGGGCGTTGGTTTTGATACCGGCGGATCCGTACTCGACCTGATCGACCAGGGAGTAATTATCGGTACCATGGCCCAGAATCCCGGAATGATGGGTGAGTTAGGGGTAAAGAACGCCTACACCGATTATACCGGCGGAACCATTGCCGATAAGAATGTAGACTCCGGCGTCACCGTAGTGACCAGCGCGAATTCTTCGCAGTTCCGGTAGAACTTTTTTAAAAGCTGCAGACGGGGTTGTTTGGGATGATTCCCGGACAACCCCGTTTTTTTATCCCCCCTTATTCGCCTTCTGTACCTTCGAGTCCTTGGTGGTTAAAAATTCTTCCTATTCTTCTTCGCCGTGCTCCTCGGAACGGGCGAGCATGAAGAGCAGATCCGACAGGCGGTTCATGTAACGGAGCAGATGGGGCGAGACCGGTTCCTGGCGGTTAAGGGTTACCAGCCGCCGTTCGGCCCGGCGGCATACGGTTCTGGCAATGTCGAGTTTCGCCGAGGCGGGGTTTTTCCCCGGGATGATGAAGCCCCGCATGGGGTACTGTTCCTCAATCTCGTGGATCAACGCGGTGAGCCATTCCGGGTCAATAGCCGTCTCCGCTTTGGAGGAGCCCAGCAGCCCGGGGGCGGCGAAAAGGTCCCGTTGAACCGATTCGATAAGGGTTTTAGTCCGTTCCAGGTGCGCGGCGGCCTTCGCATCCCCTAAAAAAGAGTTAAGCTCATCAAGGACGCCGATAAATTCAACCTGGGGATGATCCTTCGGAACTGAAGTTCCTAAAAAGAGTTCCGTACTGCCGTCATCGCCAAGACCGGTGGAAATACTCATATCGCTGCCTCCTGGGGGATTGATTTTAGAAAGGCGGTTAAATCCTCCGCCCGGGAAAACTGGCCCTGAAAGAAGGATGGCCCCCCGCCGCCCTTCCCGCCATGCTTTTCCATTGTATCCTTTAACAAGGGCCGGATGTCCAGGGCTTTAACTGAACAGAGACCGGCGAATTTAAGGTCACCAGGGGAGGCAAGCACCAACACTGCGGAGCTTAGTTTTTGGGCAGCCCGGCCTATGCGCAGGACCTCCTCCATATCCGTATCGCTTAAGCACTCTGTCAGTACCTTCCCTTCACCGGCCTGGGCTTCAAACCCCGGCTTCCCCGCGATCAGGGCTTTAGCCCGGCGGAGGGCGGCGTCCTCTTCCAGGTCCTTCAGTCTCCGTTCCAAAAGCGAAGTCTTTTCCAGCAGGGCCAACACCCCGGCGCCGGTTTCCGTCACCGGGACCTTGAGAGCCCGGGAGGCTATCTCCGCGTTATGCCGCAGGAGCCGGCTGTCCCGGAGTACCCGCCGCCCGGCAATAAAGCTGACCCTGATCATGCCCTTGTACTTTTCCGCTCCCAAGATACGGAGCATCCCGATATCGCCGGTGGCGGCCAGGTGGGTACCGCAGCAGGGCGAAAAAT
Source organism: Treponema primitia ZAS-1 (assembly GCF_000297095.1). Lineage (NCBI taxonomy): Bacteria > Pseudomonadati > Spirochaetota > Spirochaetia > Treponematales > Treponemataceae > Treponema > Treponema primitia. Next base: position 119,586 of record NZ_AEEA01000058.1, read on the forward strand.
CATTCCCCCGGATCTCCACCACCCGGATCACATCCTCCCCCTTGGGGGGGATCTTCCGCAGGGGAAAATCCTCAACCCTTTCGGGCGGACAAAGATGGATAATCACCGGATGATCCCCTTCAATGGCGTCCGCCACCGCCTCTTCCACGGCAATCAGGGTTTCATCGGTCATTTCCTTAGTATCCACATCAATTGTACAGACCTCATCCCCAAGGTGCATGGAAACCGTGTACGCGCCGGTCATACGGAGTATGGTCCCCGAAAGAAGGTGCTGGGCGGTATGGAGTGTCGTAAAATCCCGGCGCCGTGCCCGGTCAAGGATCAGCTCCGCCGGTCCGGGACTGAGCTTTTGCCCATCCCCATTATTTACTATATGGAAAATTTCATCATCCTTTTCCTGAACATCCAGCACCGGAATCCCATTGATGGTCCCCCGGTCGCCCGGCTGTCCGCCCCCCTCGGGGTAAAATATCGTGGCATCCAGGATCAGCGCCGTCTTATCCGTATAGGGCCGAAGTTCCAGAATATTGGCGGCAAAAGATTCGGCGGCGGGCATTTCGTAATAAACTTTTCGGGTTTCCATGGGACTACTCCTAGAAATATTTAATCCGTCTTCAGGGCTTGCTGAAACGTAAGGGGCGCCTTTACTTCAAACTCCAGGACACGTCCGTCATGGGGATGATGAAAAACGATGCGTTCCGCGTGGAGGCAGAGCCGGTGCAGGGGGTCGGTCTTTGCCCTGTATTTTTTATCCCCCGCCACGGGATGACCCAGCCAGTCAAGGTGGGCCCGGATCTGATTGCGCCGGCCGGTTTCCAGTTCCAGGGAAAGCAGGGAAAAGCGGCGGCCGGTTTTAAGGACCTTCCAATGGGTAACAGCCCGCTGCCCGCCGGGAACCACTACCACCCTACCCCGCTGGTCTTCCCCCAGGGGCGCGTCTATGGAGCCCTGGGCTTCTTTCAATTCGCCCTCCGCCAGGGCTATGTAACACCGTTCCAGTACGGTCGCATCCCAATGTTCCATGAGCTTCCGTTTAACCGTATCAGACTTGGCGAAGATCATGACCCCCGAGGTTTCCCGGTCCAGCCGGTGTACCACCGCAGGCCGGCGTTTCTCCCCCTTTTTACGGAGGTATTCCGAAAGTATCCAGTAGGCTGTTTTGTCCCGCTCGGCGCCTGCGGCAATGGAGAGCAGCCCCGCCGGTTTATCCACAACCAGGAGATCACGGTCTTCGTAGAGGAGCAGTAAACCTTGGCTTAGACGACGGGGATAGGCGGAGCTCATTCGTACATAACACTATTAAGCCGAATCGCCCTATTGTCAAGGTAATAGTTTGACAGCCCTGGCCTGTTACTTTATGATAAGTAGCTGGAACCATCATGGCGGAGTATACCGAAATTCCCTATCCCCGGTTGTGGGATTTTTGCAGCAGACTATTCCCAAGCTACGGCTTCAGCGCGGAGGAAGGCAAAACCATTACGGAGATACTCCTGCGGGCCGATCTGTTCGGGATAGAATCCCACGGCATACACCGGCTGGTCCGGTATGACGAGGAGATTAAAACCGGTATGGTTACGGTCCGGGCAAAACCGGAAATCATCCATGAAACCCCGGTCTCTGCCGTAATGGATGGTCATAAAGCCATGGGGCAGCTTACGGCGGTCCGGGCCATGGACTTGGCCATTGAAAAGGCCTCCCATTCCGGAATCGGCATGGTTACGGTACGTAATTCAAATCACTATGGCATAGCGGGGTATTATACCGGGCTCGCCCTGGAGGCGGATTTTATCGGCATAACCATGACCAATACCGAGGCGATCTGTGTACCCACCAACGGTAAGCGGGCCATGCTGGGAACAAACCCCATCGCCTTTGCCATGCCCGCGGATCCCCTGCCCTTTTCCTTTGACGCCTCCACCACCATGGTAACCCGGGGGACCATGGAGGTATACCAAAAAAGCGGCAAGCCCGTACCGGATAACTGGGCGGTGGATACCAAGGGGCATCCTACCACCGACGCCGGGGAAGTTGTCAGAAACATCATCGGAAAATTCGGCGGAGGCATCGCCCCACTGGGGGGAAGTTCCGAAATAGGGGGGGGACATAAGGGTTACGGTCTGGCCACCATGGTGGATATCTGCTGCGGCATCCTTTCCGGGGGACTCACCTCGAATCATATAAACATAAAACCCGGGGAAACCGGTATTTGCCATTATTTTGCCGCCATTGATTACGGCATCTTTGGTAATAAGCAGGAGCAGAAGCGTGCCCTGTCCGTTTTCTTAGAAGAATTACGTTCTTCCCCAAGGGTGGACGGAAAGGACCGTATCTATACCCACGGCGAAAAGGCCAGGGAAACCATGGCCGCCCGCATTAACGGAGTTATTCCGGTAAATCAAAAAACCCTGGGGGAGATGCGGACCATCGCCTCCCGACAGGGTGTGGTATGGGACATAGCCCCTTGAATAGGCCCCCCGCTTAATTGGTAAATTGCCGGTCAATAAAAGATTTGGATGTTTTGATGGTCTCCCGAAAATCCGCCTCGCCGGTATACCAGAACTCGGTAACAAAGGTGCGGACGTTGAGTTCCAGGGCGGTTTTGATAATGGAGGCAAAATTAACATGGCCGGTTCCGTAGGGGATCTCCCGGAATTTACCGGGGACCGTTTCCTTTAGATGCAGAGCGGCGATGGATCCCCTGCCCTTGCGCAGATCCTCTATTACATCTTTTCCATAGCTCTCCGCCGCATTGGTAAGGTTACCGCAGTCAGGATATACCTTGAGGTAAGGAGAATCGATCCGCTTTACGTACTGCATGGCCTTTTCCACGGTGTTCATAAATTCGGTTTCCATGGTTTCAAAGGCAAGGATAACACCCCTGGCAGCGGCCATTTGTACGGATTGGAGGAGCCCGTCGTAGAAAAGCTCCTCTGTCCGGGGTGTGGAGGAATCGTAGTACACATCGTAGCCCGCCAGCTGGATAATCCGGATCCCCGTATCGCAGGCAAAGTTAATTGCATCTTCCATGATCTCCAGGCTCCGCATTCTTACTGCGGCCTTTTCGCTGCCCAGGGGATACTTCCGGTGGCCGCTTAAACACATGGTCCGTATGGGGAGTCCTATTTCGCAGCCTTGGCTCAGCAGTTCCAGCCTCTCCGCCGCAGACATCTTCAGCCTGGCAAGTTTCTCGTCGGTTTCATCGATACTTATCTCTAAAAAATCATACCCAAAGGATTTGGCGGTTTGGAGTTTTTCCTTCCAGGATAGTTCCTTGGGCATAGCCTTTTCATAAATACCTATCTGGTAGGGCTTCATGCATGTTCCCCGCCGGACCTCTGCCCATAGTAGGCGTTTGCACCGTGCTTGCGCAGATAGTGTTTATCAAGCAGGGTTTGCTGGATTTTGCCGCCCTTAGGGTCAAGCAGTAATACAAACAGGGCCATCCTTGCAACTTCTTCCTGCACCACCGCATTGTGGACCGCTTCAAAGGGGTCCTTCCCCCAGGCAAAGGGGCCGTGGCTTGCCACAACAACCGCAGGTATTTGGGCAAAGGAAAGTTTCCGTTTTTCAAAGGTCTCAACTATCACCTTTCCGGTTTCGTATTCATAGGCGCCGTTTATTTCCGCTTCGGTCATTTGCCGGGTACAGGGTATGTCGCCGTAAAAGTAATCCGCCTGGGTAGTACCCTGGGCAGGGATATCCAGATTTGCCTGGGCAAATATGGTAGCATAGCTTGAATGGGTATGGACGATACCGCCTATATCGGGGGAGGCCTTGTAAAGGACCAGGTGGGTTGCCGTGTCCGACGATGGGTTCAGCTTGCCCTCAACAATCTTGCCATCCAGGTCCACCACCACCATGTGTTCGGCCTTCATATCATCGTATTCAACACCGCTGGGTTTAATAACCACGAGACCGGCTTTCCGATCTATGGCGCTCACATTACCCCAGGTAAAGGTAACCAAATGATAATCCGGCAGCTTTTTATTTGCCGCACACACCTTTTCTTTTAGTTCTTCCAGCATAGTTTATTGCGCTCCTACTTAAAAATATCCCACACGCCGCCCAGGGCATCGCGTATTGCGGAATACTTTTCATATTTTTTCTTATATATCGCGGCCCTATCGGGATTCGGGTTTACCGTCCTATCTACCCTTACCATAGAAGCTACCGCTTCCCCATAATCTTTGAATTCCCCCGCCGCTATGGCCGCCGCCATGGCGCAGCCCAGGGCGCCCAGTTCCTTAACCGCGATGGTCTCAATGGGATAACCCAGAATGTCGGCGAACATCTGTACCCACACCACGGAATTTACCGCTCCGCCGGCCATGCGTATCGTCTTTGGGGGCTTGCGGGTTTTGAGCAGCCGGTCAATATGGGTTTTATGGGAAAAAACGACACCTTCGTATATGGCCCGTATGCTGTGTATCTTTTCGTTGTAGGAACTGAGCCCCACAAAGGCGGCGCGGCCCAGGGGATTATCGTTGGAGCCGTACAGGAAGGGCAGGAAGTATACATCACTGTCTTCGGGCTTGATCTTTTCAACTTCCCCGTCAAGATACTCGTAGAGTTTTCTCCCTTCGGGTATTTCATGTTTGTCGATAAAATGTTCGGTGAACCAGTCCAGGTTCCCCGCGGAGGTGGCGCTGCACTCCTCCACCAGAAAATATCCCGGGATGGCAAAGAGGGAATTCATGGCTATGCTGCCATCGGTTACCGGCGTCTTTGAGGGGTACTCGTTGATACTCCAGGTACCGGCGATGGTGCAGAACTCCTCCGGGGTGGTAACGTTCATGGCCACGGCGCAGGAATCGATGTCGAACATGCCCCCCGCCACCGGCGTACCCTCCCGCAGCCCCGTCAAGGCCGCCGCCGCCGGCAGTTATGCTGCCGCACTTTTCGTAGGAGTACCGTATGGGGGCGAGTTTATCGTACACCTCGCCTATACCAAAGCCTTCCAGCATATCCCTATCAAAGCGCGCGTCAATGATGTTCATAAGCCCGGAACCGGAGAAGTCGGTGGCCTCGGAATACGCTTCCCCGGTCAGCCTGAAACGTATGTAGTCCTTTACCGAAAATACCCATGCGATATTGTCATAGGCCGGCCGATCATTATCCTTCAGCCAGGCCAGCAGTGATATTTCCTGGGAGGCGAGAATTTTTTGGCAAAGCCGGGGGTAGTATTTCTGCACTATCCCCTCCTTGTACCATTTTTCAGGATAGGCCCAGGCACGGCCATCGGTGGAAACTATGCCCTTATAGGCGGGCTTACCGTTTTTCCCCCAGGTATACAGCCCCTTACCATGGCCGCATACGGAAACCCCGATGATGTCCGCAGGATCGATGGACGCGGCGGCCAGGGCTTCCTTTGTGCAGGCGCAGTTATGCTGCCACAGTTCTTCTGAATCCCGTTCGGTAAATCCCGGCGCGGGGCTCTGAACCGGGGTGTGTATCCCCTTGGTGATAATTTCTTTTCCCTGGAGGTCAAAAACGGCAGCCTTTATCATGGTACCGCCGTTATCAAGACCAACTACATATTTTGCCACGCTGAACCCCCTCAGGGAATAAATGCTACTTTGAAGTCCCCATGTTTACCGGTGGCGTAATCGTAGGCCTTTTCCCATTCATCCAACTTGAAGGTAGTCTTTATCATCCCATCGGTCTTCAGGGTGTTTTTGGCAATACCATCAATAACAAAGGGGAAACAGTAGGGGGAAAGATGTGAACCCAGGATATCCAGCTCCTTACGATCGCCGATGATGGACCAATCCACACTGGTGGGGCCGGAGAACACACTGAATTCCACAAAGGTCCCGAGCTTACGAATAGCGCTCAGGCCCTGAATAACGCTGGAGGGATGGCCGGTGGCCTCAATATAAATATCACAGCCGTAGTTATCGGTCATTTTCATGATCTCCGCTATTACATCTATCTTGCCGGGATTAAATACATGGGTGGCGCCGAAGGCCTTAGCTTTGGCAAGCCGCTCATCAACCATGTCAAGGGAGATGAGGGCCTTGGGGTTCTTCATGGCCGCATAGGTTACCATACCCAGCCCCAGGGTACCGGCGCCGGAGATTACAACGATATCCTCACACTGGATTTTGGCGCGGTCAACGGCGTGTTTGGAACAGGCGTAGGGTTCGATAAGCAGTGCCTTATCCAGGGGAAGATCCTTGGGGACCTTGTGCAGGATAGCGTTTTTCGTATAGCGCACATATTCCGCCATACCGCCGTTAAATTCCTTATGGAAACCGTGCATACCGTGGGGCTGGCACATCCAGTACTGCCCGCTTTTACAGAACCGGCACTCGCCGCAGGGAACTATCTGGTCTGCGGTAAGCCGGTCCCCAATTTCATACCCCTTGACGTTCTTGCCCATTTCAACCACGAACCCTAAAAATTCATGGCCGGGAATAAAGGGGGGCCGTACCCATGAGGGCTGAACATCATCACCCCAGAACATGGCCGCGCCGTGCTGACATTTCACATCCCCTGCGCAGATACCGCAGCCCTCAACCTTAATGATGATATCATCATCACCGCATTCCGGAGACGGATACGCTTTCTCAAAACGGTAATCGGTCGGGCTATACGCGACCAAGGCCTTCATAGTTTTCGGATAGTTACTCATTTTTCCCCCTTAGTATACTTATATCTTTTGTTTTCGAGAAAGGCAATCCACCGCAACAACGATGATCAGCACCCCGCCTTTTACGACGGTCTGCATATATTCGCTCATACCGCCTACGGCCAAGCCATTGGCCAGGACCCCCATGACCAGCATGCCGCCGATCATTCCCGTGGCCCGGCCTTCCCCTCCGGCGACACTGATTCCCCCCACCACACAGGCAATCAGGGCATCCATTTCCATACCGGTTCCACTCAGGGGCTGCCCGGAATTAACCCGGGACATCATCAGTATGCCCGAAGCCGCCGCCAGGAAACCGCAGATGATATAGGAAATTACCCGTACCCGTTTTACATTGATCCCCGAAAGCCGGGCCGCTTCCTCATTCCCCCCCAGGGCATAAAACTGCCGCCCCAGATGGGTTTGATTCATGATGATGGCCCCAAGGATGATAATGCCCGCCATGATCAGCACACAAACCGGCACATAGGTCAGGATATAGCCCTGGCCTAGAACTTTAATTCCCGGCGGCAGGCCGTATACCGGATAGCCGCCGTTAATGATGTAGGCCATACCCTTAACCACGTAGCTCATACCCAGGGTCATAATAAGGGGGGGCATACGGGTGTAGGTAACAAAGAGGCCATTGATAAGCCCGATAAGAACCCCCAACAAAAGCCCCAGGACGCAGGCGGGCACGGGATGGAGCCCGAATTTCGTCATAAATAATGCACTGGCCACGCCGATTAGGGCGATCATGGCCCCGATAGAAAGATCTATGCCTCCGGCAATCAGTACAAAGGTCATCCCCACCGACAGAATTCCGATGTTCGATACCTGCCGCAGGATCGTGATAAAGTTACCCGATGTGGCAAAATTCGGAATAGCGATGGAAAATACCAATACCACCGCGATAAGCATAATCCAAACCGCTTGATTACGCAGATTGAGTTTGATTTTATGTACAGCCATCGTACTGCTTCTCCTTTTATGCCTGCCCGGAAGCCAGGTTTAATATGTTTTCCTGGGAAAATTCTTCTTTAGTAAGGCTTCCGGTTTGACGGCCTTCACAGAGCACTATTATTCTGTCGGACATTCCCAACAGTTCTTCCATATCAGAAGAGATCATGATGATCGCCTTTTTCTGTTCGCATAATTCATTCATCAGTTTGTATATTTCATACCGAGCCCCCACATCAATTCCCCGGGTCGGCTCATCAAAGATAAGCACCTTGCAGTTGGCCGCAAGCCATTTTGCCAGTACCACCTTTTGCTGATTCCCTCCGGATAAGTTTTTTGCCTGCTGCATGATATGGGGCGTTTTAATTCCCAGGGAACTCACCATGCCGTCGGCAATCTTTTTCTCCTTAGATTTATTAAGCAGAGAAAAATGGGATATCTTTTCCAGTATCGCCAAAGAGATATTCCAGCGGATGGGAAACCCTAACACCACGCCGTGGAGTTTCCGGTCCTCCGGTATCAGGCCTATGCCTAATGTAACGGCGTCCTCCGGTGTTTTTATCAAAATTTCTTTGCCATCAAGTTTCACGGTTCCGGATTTTTTCCTGTCCGCACCGAATAAGAACCGCATTGTTTCTGTCCGGCCCGCGCCGACAAGACCCGCAAAACCCAGGATCTCCCCTTCGTGCACCTCAAAACTGACCCCTTCGACCCCAGGGCCTTTTATCTCCAGGGCCTCCAGCACGGGTTTCCCGATGGGCGTATTACGCTTAGGATAGGCGTCGCTGATCTGCCGACCCACCATCGCCTTAATCAGATCATCCCGGTTTATGTCTTTTGTATCCGTCACCTGGATAAAACGGCCGTCCCGCATAACCGTAACCCTGTCGGCAATCTGGAACACCTCCGCAAGCCGGTGGGTAATAAAGATAACCGTTACCCCCTGTTCCTTCAGGGTCCGCACAATTTCCAGCAGTATGTCTGTTTCCTTTGAGGTAAGGGGGGCGGTAGGTTCGTCCATGATCAGCACCCGGACATTTTTGGAAAGCGCCTTGGCAATTTCCACCATCTGTTTGTAGGCCACCGACAGGTCCCGTACCGCTGTTCTGGGATTTATGTCTATCCCCATCCGCTTAAAAAGTACCCGGGTCTGGTCTTCACATTTTCTGCGGTCAATAAAAACGGTATTCCCCTGGAGGTTCCCGATAAACACATTTTCCGCCACGCTCAGGGAGGGCAGCAGGTTAAATTCCTGGTAGATCACCGCCAGGCCTAAGTCCGTGGAAATATGGGGGGTCATGCCGGTATAAACGGTTCCGTCAAATTCAATTTCACCCGAATCGGGGCTGATAGCGCCGGACAGTACCTTGATAAGGGTAGACTTACCGGCGCCGTTTTCCCCGATCAGCGCATGAACTTCACTTTTTCTAAAACTTACGGAAATATCATCCAACGCCAGCACACCGGGATACTGCTTGGAAATATGACGCAGCTCCAGAAGAATGTTGTTTTGCATCAACCCTTCCTTCTTGTTTACTGGGCGCTCTTATCAATCAGCGCAATATTACTCAGGTAAATAGGCCGGGGAGGGAATAAAACATCCGCCTTGCTGGCGTCAAATTCACCGGTTTTATACATCGTAAGGCAGCGCTCAAAAAGCCCCGTCGCCTGGTTTACCAAATCCAGATCGATGGTGCAGAGGAACATATCGTTTTCTTTTATGGCGCGAATCGCATCCTCGCTGGCATCGCAGCCAAAAAGGCCGATATGATCCTTTGCAAAGGATTTACCGGCGGCCTTATAGGCTTCCCCCACGCCGAAGGGACCGGAATCGTTGATCCCCATCACCGCCTGGAGATCCGGGTAGGCTTGCAGGAAATTTTCTCCCGCGTCTACACCCTGCTGCACATACCCAGCTTCAACGGAGATTACAACCTGACCGGAAGGACAGGTTTCGGCAAAACCGTCCCGCATCCCTTGTTCACGAACCGCAAGAAAATCAAGAGTAGGATATCCGCAAATACCCACCTTCTTGCTCCCCGGATTCGCCGCCACCCACTTGCCGCATTCCTGTCCAATGACCTTTCCCAGATCATAATTGGAAACCCGGCCGATATAGTGGGCTATTGCGGATGGGTTGTCATAGGAGCCCAGGATGGTTCCCTTTGCTTTTAACTGCTGTAAGAGATCGGCATAGGAATCCTCCGCGATATTCTGGAAAAGTACTACCTTGGCGTTGGCGTTAATACAATTTTCCAGGAAGGTGGTTACCTTGGTCGGCCCTTCAAGAAAATCGGCGGTTATAAGCCGGTAACCCTCCGCCTGACACTTGGCCTCAATGGCCCGGCGAACATCAATAAAAATCGAATTGGTCTGAATTCCCGTTAACCCCAGACCTACCGTGATCTGGGCATCTTCCTTCTTTTTGCAACCAAGCAACATGGCGCCCATTGCCACCACAAGAATGAATAGCCCGATTAATTTTCTTTCCCGTTTCATATAAATCTCCTTTTAAAAAAGTTTTATGAACCCATTTTCAAAAACAACTTTAATTTATGGTACCACGGGTCCCGGGACCTGTCAACAAAAAGTTTTTAAAAATGTTTTTATAAACGGTTTTACAAAACCGGGGAAAACCGATATAGTATCCGAAAGGGAAAAAATGAAAGACAAGCAAGTTTCAACGAAATTCCTCCCCCATTCGGCGAATTTGAGTATACAGAGGATGAACAGGAGGAACATCTATCAGCTGTTCCGGCGGGAACGGGGGCTGACCAGGCAGGATGTTGTTAACCACCTGCGCTTATCCCTCCCCACGGTTGTCCAGAATATCAACAAGCTTCAAGACGAGGGGTATATACATGAAGAAGGTTCTGTCGGCTATACCGGCGGCAGGCGGGCAAAAACCTATAGTATGGTGAATAACGCCAGAATCGCCATAGGTTTGGATATAACCAGGGATTATATTATCGCGGTGGCGGTGGATTTAACCGGCGAAGTTATTTACCGGAATCAGGTATGGTACAAATTTGAACGATCCGACCGGTACTATAAATACCTTGGAACCGTGGTAAACGACCTGGTTAAAAAGAATTCCCTTGATGAAAAGCGAATTTTAGGGGTTGGTTTGGGGGTGCCGGGCCTGGTTACCGAAGACAATCAGACGGTCTTTTATGGGGAAATACTTAAATTTACCGGCGCCACCTGCCAGGAGTTTTCAAAGTACATACCCTATAAATCGGCCCTGCTCAATGATGCCAACGCCGCCGGATTCGGCGAATTCTGGATCAGAGAAAATCCCGGAAGCGCCTTCTATGTCAGTTTGAGCAATAATATAGGCGGAATAGTGATTATCAATGACCGAATTCTTACGGGAAGTCATTTTCATAGCGGGGAAATAGGCCATTTAACCCTTTATCCCAACGGGAAGCCCTGTTATTGCGGCCAGAAGGGCTGTGTGGATCCCTATTTAGCGGCAACCAATCTATCTTCTCTGAGTAATGGGAAGTTGGCCGATTTTTTCCAGCTTTTGGAGGAAAAGAACCCAAATGCGGTGAAAATCTGGGACACCTATTTGAACGATCTGGCCCTGACCTTAAATGATATTCAGTCCCTCTTTGACGGTAAGGTCATCCTGGGGGGCTATGTGGCTGAATATATCGATAAATTTATACCGGAATTGAAAAAACGCACGACCCTGCTTAATTCCTTTGAAAAGGATGCGGATTACATTGATATTTGCCGGTATAAGACCTATTCCATTGCCGCCGGGGCGGCGTTGCATTTTATTTCCGAATTTATTGATTCTATTTAGCATCCTTAATACAAACACACTTGTAAAACTATTAGGATTTATGGTAGTATTTAAGGGTTATGAAAAGCACTATAGCAACTACAGTTAACCGCCGCATCAAACTGGCCCGGGAAGCGCTGGGTCTCTCCCAAATGAAATTCTCTAAGGTTATTTCTCTCTCCAGCGGCTACCTTGCGGGGGTAGAAGTGGAGAAGAGGAAGGTCAACGACCGGATTATCAAGCTGATCTGCGCTTCCTTTGGGGTTAATGAGAAATGGCTCAGGAACGGCGAAGGCGAAATGTTCAGTATTGATCCTGACAAAGAATTTACCAAATTGGTATCCCTTTATAAGGAACTCCATCCTAAGTACCAGGATTATATCCTAAAGCAGATCGACCTTCTTCTGGGTATACAGGATACTGCTCCCCTTAGCTAGTTTAGCCTTTTCATCCGGCCAAATATTTTCGGAGCAGGTCCATCACTTCATCAAAATCAATAGGCTTTCCGACATGGCTGTTCATACCGGTGGCAAGGCATCTTTCAACATCCTCTTTAAAGACATTAGCGGTCATGGCGATAATGGGGACCGTTTTAGCCCGGGGATTATCCAGGGCCCTGATAAGGCGGGTGGCTTCGTAGCCGTCCATACCGGGCATGTGTATATCCATAAAAATTAGATCGTAGCCTTCGGGATTTGCGCTAAACTTATCGTAGGCTATCTTCCCGTCCTCCGCCTCCTCTATAACCAGCCCCGTGGGTTCCAGGATGGTTATCACGATTTCACGGTTGATATCCACGTCCTCCGCCAGGAGTATACGCCGGCCGGTGAAATCATCCGCGGGAAGCTCCGCGGGATGTTCCGCGGGAAGCTCCGCTGAAGACGCCGCTGGAAGCGCTGTCCCAGGTAGGGCTCCGGTCTCCGATGGGATCGCCGGGGTTTGGCCCGGAAGCTTCGTTACCAGCGCCGCCGCCGGTAAATCCGCCTGTATGGTAAAAATAAAGGACGAGCCCTTATCCGGTTCAGACTCAATCCAGATGGTTCCGTTCATCATCTCCACAATCCGCTTGGAAATGGCCAATCCCAGTCCGGTACCGCCGAATTTGCGGGATATGCTGCCATCAACCTGTTGAAAGGACTGGAAAAGATTGGCCTGCTGCTCCTGGGAGATGCCTATGCCCGTATCGGTAACCCGGATTTCCAGGGTACACCGCAGCGCAGTTTCGCTTTCTTCCCCGGTTTCCGCCCCGGGCAGCCGGTCCGGAAAGGCTGCGTTCATATACTTCGCCGGTATCTCCATGCGGAGCCCCGCCTCGCTGTCCGGCAGCTTCCGCGCAGCGATGGTGATGCTCCCCCCCTCGGGGGTAAACTTGACCGCATTGGAAAGGAGGTTGGTAATAACCTGGGCAAGCCGCTGTTCATCGGAAATAACCCGCTGGGGAATATCCGGCTCCACGGTAACCGTAAGGTTCTGCTTTTTTTCGGCTACCCGGAATTCCTGCACATTGACCACCCGGTTCAGCATTTTGGAAAATTCAAATTCCGTGTCGGATAATTCAAACTTATCGGCCTCTATCTTGGACATATCCAGGATATCGTTTATCACCCCCAGAAGATGGGTTGAGGCGCCCTCAATTTTTTCAAGGCAGTAATCCCGGCGCTCCGTTTCGTGGGTCCCCTTGGCGATGGTGGTCATGCCGATGATAGCGTTAAGGGGGGTGCGTATTTCATGGGACATATTGGCCAGGAAGCTCGACTTGGCGACATTGGCCTCCTCCGCCCGCTGTTTAGCATGTTTAATTTCGGTTGTGTCATGGAAGAGCACAAAGGCGCCCTGATAAATTTCGGCGCTGTTATACATGGGGGTAAAGTGTATTTCGTAATTTCGCAGGTTGCCGTCCCCGCCAATGTCGATAATTTCCTCGGTTACCGTGGGGCTCTTTTCTTCTATGGAAAGCTGAAACATCGAGTCCAGGGCATCCAGCAGTTTTACTGCGCCAAACCGGGAAAAAACATCCCGATAATTCTGCCTCCTGATGCTTTCAAAATTTTTTACATGTATCCGCCGGAGAAATATGTCCGCACAGTAAATAAAACCGCCGCTTTCATCAAGAAGGATGATAATATCCGGGCTGTTAGCAAAAACCATGTTCATGTAACTGTCCTGGCGCATGAGCCACCGGTCCTTTAAGGAACGGACCACTTCGTAGATCACCGTCAGGATCATGACAAAAAAATACACCCCGCAGATCAGCATTGCCTCGGACACCGTAAAGTTGAACGCCGCTAATCCCGGCACAAAGGTCCCCACAAGGGCCACCGCAAAGAGGAGCAGCGCGGGGATAAGCCCCAGGCGCAGACCCAGGGTAAAGATGGACATCAGGGGATAGGAATAGATCCACACACTGTCAAAACCCTGGGTACTGTTTTCGGTAAATATGGTTGCCCCGCAGAATACGCCGAAGATGGCGGTAACAATGAGCCCCCCCACGATGAAGGGGAATTCGGTGCGCAGGAGAAGAAGGTTTGCAAAGATCATAAACCCGATGATCATCTGCATGAGCCCCTGCTCGACGAATCCCCTCTGCATATCCGATACACCCACGGCGAGGATAATGACCGTAACGATGGTATAGGTAATATTAAGGACGATCAGACGGATTATTTCGTCCATGGCCGTCTCATCCCGCATACCAGAGTATTTACCGCTGGTTAACAATAAGAAGAGCCGATCCCTGATAGATACCATGCCTACGCCCCTCTCTCTGCTTTGGATACTTCAAGGGACTCATCCTTCTCCCATATTTTTACGGTACAGGAGATGACCACCATGATTCCCAGGACAAAGAGCAGGACGGCTATGATCAACTGCAGACCGTCGATGGCGAAAATGAAACTGCCGCCTTGCAGCCGTACAATTTTGCTCCTGATGGTCAGGGCCAGGGAACTGAAGGTAACCGCAAGCATAATAAAGGTGGGGATATACAGCATGAAGCTCCGGCGTTTTGATTTTTTTAGGAAGAGTATGCAGGCAATAAGGGTAAGTGCCGCTAAAAGCTGGTTCGCCGCGCCGAAGAGGGTCCAGATATTCTGATACCCCGTTACCGCGAGAAGGTAGGCGGGTAACAGGGTAAACACCGAGGCCGCCGGTTTGGAAGCCAGTATTTTGCTCGAGGAAAAGAGTTCCTGAAAGGAAAGACGCCCCAACCGGGCAACGGTATCCAGGGTGGTGAGCACAAAGGAAGAAACCGCCAGGGAAACAATGGTAAAGGAGATCTGATTAGGAAGGCCGATCTGGTGCAGGAAACCGGAAACAGCGGTGGCAAAAATTACCGGCGGGGTTCCTGAAGGAAACTTACCCCCATGGGCCAGGGAACCCACGGCAATTAACGCCAGGATGGCCACCAGGGTCTCCACCAGCATGGCCCCGTAGGAAATGGGGAGCATGTACTTTTCGTTACTGATTTCCTTGGAAGCCGCCCCGGTGGCGACCAGGCTGTGGAACCCGGATATGGCCCCGCAGGCTATGGTTATAAAAAGGGCGGGGAAAAGGTAACTGCCGTTCACCTCAAAACCGACAAAGGCAGGGATGGCTATCTCCGGGGCGGTAAATATCACCCCGATAAATGCGGCCAAGATCATGGCGATGAGCAGGAAGGAACTGAGGTAGTTCCGGGGCTGCCCTAAGAGCCAGACGGGGACGACGGAGGCGACGAATATGTAGGCAAATACCAGATAGAGCCAGATTGACTGGGATAGAAAGACGGGGTGAAAAATCCCCAGGACTATGCAAACGATGAGCAGATCCACCGCGATAATACCGCTGGCCAAATCGGAGGCCTTTCTTTTTCTGATGAGGAAGCCGATAAGCACGGCGGCAATGATAAACAGGCCGGAGGCGGTTGCCACCGATCCGTTGGTCCGGTTAGCACTGCCCGCGGCGTCAATTCCCGCAAAGGTTCCCGCCACAATGTCCGAAAAGGCGGCGGCTATGAGTACGGAAAAAAGCCAGACAAAGATGAGGAAAAGCCGTTTGCCGGCCTTTCCCGCATAAATTTCGATCACATACCCTATAGATTTTCCCTTGTTTTTTACCGAGGTATAGAGGGCTACAAAGTCATGGGCCGCCCCAAAAAACACGGTCCCCACCAACAACCAGAGCATAACCGGCAGCCAACCGAACATGGCGGCAATAATCGGCCCGTTAATCGGCCCCGCACCGGCAATGGAGGCAAATTCATGGCCAAACACCACCGCAGGGGTACTGGGCACGTACTCCTCTCCATCCTCAAATTCCAGGGCGGGAGTCTTTTTTGACGGCTCTATCCCCCAGGTACGGGCCAGGTAGCGCCCGTATAAAAGATAGGCAAAAACGAGAACTACAACGGAAATAATAAGCAGCACAAGCCCGTTCATACGAAAACCCCTTTAATGGCAACCACCCGGAAAATTATACAAGAATTATTTAATTTATGCAAATATGCCTATCGGGCTCAGGAATTCCAATTTAGGAATAACCACAGACCTCCAAAGCAAAAAAAGGCCTGACCAGTACCGGCAATGCCGATGGCTGATCAGGCCGCTTTGAAAAGACGCTAGACGACTTCTCTGCTATTCCGCTGTTACGGGTTTATTTTAATGTAGTAATCAGCTATCGGAAGAGCGGCTCGATCCGCACGGAAGACGTTGGCTGTCACAATGTGGAGCCTGTAAAGAGTACCCGCGGTTAAACTGCTGGTATCGATAGAGTACGGATCGGCGGGGGTATCCCGCTTCAGTACTGTTGCTATGGTTAATGCTGTGGTGGTGTCATTTACCAATATCGTACTTGGGCTGGCTCCTGTCAGCGCGAAACCGTGTGCAACTCCGTTGTTTTCAAAGGTAATTTTATCACCTTTAGTCACAACAATAGCCGTTGCTACAGTGTTTGCATCAGTAGCCGCTACCCCCGCATCAATACTCAACACTTGGGGGCGTGTGGCGGCAAGGCGGTTCACCGTAAAGGGAACTGCCTTATACCTTGAGGCGGTTGCGGATATGGCGCTGGCATTGGCGGTACTTATCAGGAAATTATAATCGCCCTGGAAAGGTCCGGCAAAGAACGTATCCTTTAGCGTAATGGCTATTTCGTTATCTTCCAGTTCAGCAGTGTAAGTACCTGCGGCGAGAGCTGCATTTCCTTTTCTGAGTACGCCACCATAGGTATCAAAATCTTCTACCGCTGCCGCACTCAAGCTAGTTACATGCAATTGCCTATTAGGAACATCGGTGCCGTCACTTTCTTGGAGAGTAGCACTGACGCCCGTACCTGTTGTATAGAAGACACTTCCCTGTTCAATTGTAAAGGAGGTTGCGTATTCTCCTACAGCCGCATTAAAAGTAAGGTCTTCCAAACCATCGGCATACACCACCACTTTTATGGTACCATTTGGGGTTAAATTGTCTGTTCGGGAAATACCCGGGCGTTGAATGCAGACCTCAAGATTAGTGTGCGGTCGATGGGAAAACAACTGTTGCAACCAGACGATGGGTTCCCGGTGACCTGTGGAATCTTCAACATAGCCACCGTATATTTTTTCAAAATACAGATTGAACACGTCATTGCTTATCACAGTGTTCCCGTTTGGAGCTTTAGGATTTTCACCAAAATTATAAGATATAACCTTATCACCCCAGTTACCACCGTAAGAAACGCTTGGCGTAGGCGCGGTACCGCTGGCGGGTGTTGGCCACCCAGCCGCCGCCGCCTTGGGCGTATCTTCGCGTTTACCCCATGCCGCATCGGGCCGTAAGTATTTAGCCTTATAAATATTATTCTCCGCTTTCCAAGTGATGGCTTCCACTTTTTCCAACACCGCCGTTGATGTGGTTACAAACCTGTCGGCCGCATCCAAAAGCACCGCATTGGCGTACAAATCAAAGTCCACGCCAACGTCTACTTTTTTGATACCCGTAATTTCGTGCCAATCTGCTTTAGTCGTCACGGGCGAGTAGTTTGTAGAAAGGTTTGCGGTTGGGGGAAAGTGTACACCATCCCCAAAGGTAGCGCTGGAAATAGCGTCAACCTTATCGAATGCGTCCTTGTCCGTCCACTTGGGCAGCTTATTGGCAGTGCCGGTGCTGTCATTTCCGGTACGTGTGCCTGCGGTGATTAATAACTGCGGCGCCGCTGCCCGGTCTGCTTTGTTAAAAGTAGTACTTGCAGGATGAATATCCGTGATATCTGCCGTAATATCATGAAAAAATTCACTGAATTGCATGGGTACTTCGCCGTACAGAACAGCCGGCGGCGCCGCGCCGGCTGCATCAAAAGTTACTTCTTCATCCAGAATGGATTCTTTGTCCACTTCAACGCCCAAGGCAACTGTAGTAGAGCCGGCCGGCACTGCAATTTTTACGAGGGTTGTCCTTCCGCCTTCAATCAGAACGGGTGTCGGCGTTATCGCAGCATCGTCCAGGGTGTAGGCGCCCTTCGTATAATCCCCTCCCCTCACATTTAATAGGATGTAATTAGTTATCGATTCACTACCCGGATGCGCCACACCATAGGACCCATTCACGGATACGCTTAAATCGCCTACATCATCCGTATAATACACATTGGTAACATCATCGGTCGGACAACCGGTAAATACCAATAACCCGCAGAGGACCGGTACGGCCCACTTTAGATACTTTAAACTCATAAAGACCTCCTTAAAGGTTGAGTACGTTTATAGTTAGTTAAGTATAACTATGTTTTGAGGCTATAACATATATAAGTTTATGTCAACTAACAATTTGAAATTTATTTCTTTTTTTTTAAAAATAACGCTCCCCAATTTTAGCTTTATCTATTGAGAAAACCATAAAACCCGACTATCATACACCATACCGTACATCAAGGAGCCGGCATGAAGGGAACACTTCCCCTTAAACCACTGGATTTTGCCGCCATACTTTTTTCTGCCGCCCTGACTGTTTTTTCCGCCTTCATGGTCTATGGCCGTCCCCGGGACGCCGCACAGGTGTTCATCCAGGGAGAGGGCCGGACCTGGGTTTTCCCCTCGGACGCCGAAGAAACCGTAAGCATCCCCGGCCCCGTGGGGGATACGGTGGTGGAGATCAGCGGGGGCAGGAGCAGGATCCTCTCCTCTCCCTGTAACAACCAGATCTGTGTAGCCGCCGGGCATATTCATCGCCAGGGACAATGGGTGGCGTGTCTGCCTAACAAAGTATTTTTATATATAGAAGGAACCGGGGATGAAAACACCGAGCTTGACAGCATCGCCTGGTAAGGCGGAACATCGGCGGACCCTGGCCCTGTTGGGCGCCTTTTGCATCTTCCTTTCTACCATCGAATACCTGATTCCCAAACCTATGCCCTTTATGCGGATAGGGATTGCCAACCTGCCCCTTTTGCTGGCCCTGGACATACTTCCCTTTACGGCGTTTCTGGCCCTCCTGGGGGTCAAGGTCATAGGCCAAGCGCTGATCACCGGGACCCTTTTCTCCTACATCCTGCTCTTTTCCCTGGCCGGCGGCGGCATATCCGCCCTTTCCATGTTCGGCCTCCGGCGGCTCCTGGGGCGGGAGCGGATCAGCCTGATTGGGATCAGCGTCCTGGGAGCGCTCCTATCCAACGGCGCACAGCTTGCCCTGGCGCGGATCTTCATCTTCGGAGAGAGCGCCCGGTACATCACCCCCCCCTTCCTGGCCATGGGAATAATCACCGGCCTCGGCTTGGGCATCTTCTGCGAATACTTTATACGACGATCACGATGGTACGCAGAATTTCAAACCACAAAGGTACAGAAGTCGCAGAAGGGGGAAGGGGAAAGAGAATTTCTGCCCTCCTCTTCTCCTTCTGTACCGTCTGTTCCTTTGTGGTTTTTATCCTCCTTGCGGTTCCGATTCAGGGAGAAGCGGCGGGGGGCATACGAGAAGCTCTTTAACAGTGGGGAGCTCTGTTTGGCGGGGCTGCTTATGATGCCCGCCATGGTCTTTAACCCGGATCCTTATTTTCGGGTAATTCAGTTTTTGTTTTTTTGGTTTCTTGCATGGCTTTCGGGTAAAAAAAATAATCCCCTTATCACTATCCTTATCATCCTGGGGATTGTGGCTTTCAACCTTACGGTTCCCTACGGACGGGTACTGTTTTCCCTGGGACCAGTCAGAATTACTGAGGGGGCGCTCCTGGCGGGGCTCCAGCGGGCAGTAACCCTGGAGGGGCTGATCATGCTGTCCCGGGCGGCAATACGGGGAGACCTGCGGCTCCCCGGCCCGTTCGGGGAACTCATGGGCGAATCCTTCCGCATCCTCGCCCTTGTCCAGGAACGGAAACACACCATTACGAGGAAAAACTTTGCCATGGATATCGACAACCTAATGTTCGAGCTGAGCGAAACCGAGGCGCCGGGAACTTCGCTGCAAAATACGGAAACGGCGGCTGCCGGAAGGCGGGGATCCACAACGGTGGGGCGGATAATCCTTGCCGCCGCAGTAATACTGGCGTGGCTGCCATGGGTCTTCACCCGGCTATAGGCCTTGCAGCAGTTTCACAAAGGGATCTATCTCCGCCCGTACCCGCTTGAGGAAGCCCAGATTACTTAACCCGGGTCGTCTGCCCTCCGCGCCGGCGCAGTCCGGAAAGTGGGCCCAGAGATAGCCGCACTTGTCCAGGAGCGTTTCTAAGTGCTGCGGGGAAGCGGTAATTTCTCCCGTAAGGATACTGCGGAGCTGTACCAGGGATGCCAATTCTTCCCGGACAAAGGCGGTTACCGCTTCTGTTGTAATTCCAATAGCGCCTGTTGTATTTGCCCTATTTCCGTTTCCGGTATTTTGGACTTCCCCGGCGGCTAATAGGGCATAGGCCTTTTCCGGGCTAAGGGTTTGGAGCCCCAAGGGAAGTCCCGAACCGGCTATGTCCCGGATTCTGTTGTTTCCGGCAAATTCCCGCTGAAAGAGATCCCGGTAGGTCTTCATTGCCTGGTTAGACCGGATGGGATCGCCGGTTTTTGAAGGGGTAACGAAGCAGCCCTTACGGAACGCCGCCGCCGGATCGACGAGGCTGAAAAAACGGGTCTGTCGTCTGAGCCGTTCAAGATGAGCCGGGGAGGATCGGGTGTGGGATTGGTCCAGGGTAAAGGAAAAATCAATGCCCGCCAGGATTATCGGACCCGTGGAAAGACGGCAGGCAATGGCTGTGGCGCTGAGTCCCACGGAGCCCAGGGGGGGCAGGGTTTCCGGAAGGAGACCCGCCGTTTTAAGCCGGTCGAAGAGGCTGAGCCTGGTCCAGGGTGTAAAAAAGAGATGGGGTTGCCCGCCAAGAATTTCTCCCGTGGCGGGGAGCGCGGAAAGGTCCATGGCGACCGGAACTTCCCAGGGAAAGAGGCCGATAAAATCCCGGAGGTTCCAGTGCTGGCTTTCCAGGGCAACCACCAGATCCGGCCTGATCCCCCGCTCAAAGAGGGGGGAAAGAGCGGTATCCACACAGATTATCCTGAAGGGCCGGCGGGCGCCCTGTGAAAGATCTCCGAAGACGGCGGAAAGCCCATCCAAAACGCCATCCAGAGAAGGGCCGGCGCCCAGGACCAGGACCGGCGGGGCGCCAAAATTGAGGGCCGCCATTGGGGGCGAGCGGGGAAGCAGGACCAGGTTCCGCAGGGCGTTCCGGGCGTATCGGCGGCCCAGTTTTACCAGGGTCATGGCGTTGCCCCAATCCACGGCGATATCCCGCCGAAGCGCGTCCGCCAGACGGTCGTAGATCTCCGGGTGTAGCTGCCAGCCGCCGCTTAGGCGCAGCTGTTCCACCCGGCGGAAACTGCGGCCCCCCCAGGTTTCCCGGACAAAGGTACAGAGCAGAGCCGGATCACCGATCTGTACCAGGCGGAACCGGGGGGTTTTCAGTATGGATTCGTCGATCCGCTCCATGGACAGGGCCATCAGTTTTTCATCGATCTCCACGCAGAGGACCGCAGAATCGGGACGTATCTTTTCAAGAAGAAGCTTGAGACCGTAACCGAAAAGGGGGGAAGGACAAAAGTAGAGAGTACCTTGAGCAGAGCCTGTCCCAAGGGCCTCCACGGTTCTATCCGCCAATGCAATGGGGTCCATGGTCGAGAGAAGGGTCTTACCTTTATAGGAAACAGAAAAACCCCGGCGAGATGCAAACTCCCGGGGCGTTTCATCAATCATAGCTAATTAAATGAAAAGAGATACTGCAGGAATGTTGCGACGAATTTATCATCCAGTCTTTCACTATGGAGGAAATGGGAACGCAGGCTTGTTTCAGCGTTGCTGCTGACAAAGGTCGAATAGAAGGTATTAATCTCCTCGGTATCCGCCGTTTCCTTTATTGTTTCTTCCCGGGGATATAAAACCAGTACGTTGTCCCCCACAACCAGGGGTTCCGAGGGAGTTTCCAGGGGAGTATAGAAGGCGATCCGCCAAAATTTTTCGTCGGATTCCGCGGGTATCAGCTCCGAAATCGACTGGGCCGAAAGGGTGGTAAAAAGGTTTTCCATGCTTACCCCGCCGTAATTCAGGGGCAGAGGACCAAAATCGCGCTTCTGTACACCCTGCTCTTCCACTGCGGCGTCAAAACCGCTTTCCCCGGCGGCAGCGGTAAAGAGGCTGGCCTGATCGAAGAGCCAATTTTCTATCCGTCCACGCTCAAAGGAGCGCATATAGGATCGGACCTTGTCAATGTTTGCCGTATCCACGGTATCCAGGGGACGGACCGCTTCCTCAGCCCGGAAAAAAGCCCATCCCGAAGGGACCTTGACCACGGGGCTGTAATCGCCGGGAAGGGCACTTATTACGGTCTCCCGCTCCTGGCTATCCGGCACATCACTGGTCAATTCAAAGGCCATACGAACCCCCATTTCCCCGCCCCGGTCCGCATAACTATCCGCCGATAGTTCCCGGGCGGCTTCTTCAAAGGTTTTAGTCCCCTCTTTGATAGAATCCAGAACCTGCCGGGCTTCCCGCTCACTGGAATTGATGGTTATCCGGGACAGGTGGGTTATCCTGAACAGATCCGGTTCAGAAAGGGCATAATTAATGACCTCTTCGTTGGGGTAGCTGTCCAGGGGAAAAACCGCCATGCCGAAACTCCGTACCCGGGCCGTCATATTCCCGACAAAAGCCCCTTCGCCGGAGGGTATTCTAAGGCCCATAACATCATTCAGGTAATGCTGCTTGGCGATGGACTCCTGTACTTCCCGCCACAGGTCCAGCCGGGAGATTTTGTCCATCTGCCGGTACCGGGCTACGGAAAACCGGCCGTTTTCCTGAAACTGGGGCAGCTGTGCAACTTCCCGGTCCACCACCGCCTCCGGCGCTACATAGCCCGCCTGTTTCATCTCCTGAAGCATGGCGATATGGAGCACCGTTTCTTCAAAGGCCTGACGCCAGACCATTTGGTTTATGGTCTGGGCATTAGATTCGTTGAGGTAATTCTGATACCACCGGGCGATATTTCCCTGCATGGTGGCGAAATAATTGCCCGGTACATAACTTATGGGAATCTTGTCGTAGGAACCAAAGTTGAGATCCACCGATCGTCCGCCTGCCTCGGGGACTATAGCGGGTACCACCACAAAGGCGACGATAACAATGATCAGAACGACGATAGTCCCGATAAAAACAAAGGGATTTGCCTTAAACCGGCGGATCCATTCCCCCTTGGTAGAATTATCTTCATGGACAAGCTGTTTTTTTTGCCTGGGAGCCATAACGGTTAAACCTCTTATATTGAACGCTGAATTTAGACAGTGTTAAACCCTATCATCTTATGCGGTAACCGTCAATTGGGTGGCTTTACCGTATTATTAAGATTCAATAACCACAAAGGACAGAAAGGGGAATTAAAGGGGATAAGAAGTTTAGCTCCGGGGCCGTCCTCTTCGTCTTCCTCCATTTCCTTTGTGCCCTGAAAACATCACTATAATGGGCAATGAGAAATTTAACCACCAACTACATGCGTCATTTTCTGTGGTTTCTCTTCCTTATCCTTTTAGTCCGTGTGGCCCGAGCAGGTGTAGCATTGGATAGGCGTCTTAGGCTATTCTTCCCGTAAGGAAGGTTTGATATGGCGGAAAGCAAGGGCACAGTTTCTGTAACGCGGGTTGCCGAATGGGGCAAACGGGACGCAACAGTTCTGGAAAATGGACACTCCCGTATCCTGGTGGATGATCAAGGGGGAGTGGTTCCCGAATTTTCGTACCACGGGGAAAATCAGGCAATTAACGCCCATTGGGTTCCCTGGTTCCGGAGCAATCCGGGGAGGGATGGCCTGGTGAACAATATTGCCGGTAATTTTCCCTGCCTGCCAAATTTCGGCCCGGACCACACCGTTGATGGGGTGGCCCTGCCTGCCCATGGCTGGACCGCCAATGAAACCTGGCGCTTCGTGAACAGCGGCATTGATGCCGAATCCGGCGCCGCCTGGGCGTATTCTACCCTGGAAAGCCCGGACCCAAAGATGCCCCTGTCCTTTAAAAAAATTGACGCTCTTTTTCCTGCAGAGGCGGTTCATTACACCGCTATCCGGGTTATAAACCGGGGAGACCGGGATCTCGAAATTGCCGCTGCCTGGCATAATACCGTGGGCGCCCCGTTCCTCCAGGCGGGCTGCCGTCTCAGCGGCGCCGCCGACCGGTGGGCCACGGCGCCCGCAGGCGGGGAGTTTGACGCCACTACCCGGCTTGCCTTGGGGAAGGAATTCCCCTCACTGGATAAGGCCCCGCTGGCCAAGGGCGGTACAGCGGATATTTCCCTGGTTCCCAGCCCCCTGGGGTATACGGATTTTACCGCCGGGGTCATCCCCGCCACGGCGAAGCTCGGCTGGTCCGCCCTGGTGAACCCGGCGCTCAAGTTGGCCTATATTTGCTTTTTTACCGGTCAGGCAGCCGCCGGACCGGAGGATATTATCCTTCGCTTTAATGAACTCTGGATGCAATACGGCGGACGCCGCTTTACCCCCTGGGCCGCCTATGAGGGCGGCACGGATCAGACCTATTGTCTTGGTACGGAAAATGCGATTAGCGCCTACGCCAATGGCCTTGAATACTCCCGCAAAGTAAAAACCCTGCTAGGCGCGCCCACTACGGTGATCATCCCCGCCCGGAGCGAACGGGTTCTCCGCTACGGCACTCTCTTTGCCCCCTATGAATCCGCTTTGGACGAAGGTATACGGACCATTGAACCGGGGGCTTCCAAATTGGTTTGCGCAGGAAGCAAAGGAACTTGGTCCTTCAACGCAGACCCGGGCTTCGGCGCCCTGAAAAAGCTGGAAACGAAAACTGCGTCCCTGGGCTAAAATAGATCCGTATTGAGGAGCGTTCATGCCGAATAATGGAGATACCCTCATCAGACGGGTGTTTGTTGAAAAAAAAGAAGGGTTTGATATTGAGGCCCGGCGTTTGCAGTCGGATATCGCCGGTTTTCTGGGCGTCCAGTACCCCGAATTGGCGGGACTGCGGCGGATCCGGCTATTGCAGCGTTACGATGCTGCCAGGCTCAGCGCCGAACAGTTCGAATTGGCGGTGAACCTGGTCTTTTCCGAACCCCAGTGCGATACGGTGTTCTACGGCGAAGATGTTCCGGCGAAGGGAAGCGCGGTTTTTGGGATTGAGTATGTACCCGGCCAATACAACCAGCGTTCCGATTCGGCGGAACAGTGTGTAGAACTGGCGGTGGGGATTAGGCCGGTGGTGCGGACCGCCCGTATTTTCATCCTTGAGGCCGGGGAACACGCCATCAGCGATACCGCCCTGGAAGCGGTTAAGCGATACCTGATCAACCCCGTGGATTCCCGGGAAGCCGCCCTGGAACTGCCCCAGAGCCTGGAGGATGCCGGAGTGGAAGGCGGAGACGTGCCGGTTCTTACGGGCTTTTCCACCGCCGCCGAACCAGCCCTGGCGGATCTTGCCAAACAATACGGCCTTGCAATGTCCGCGGAGGATCTCCTTTTTTGCCGGGACTACTTCCGCAGCATAGGCAGGGACCCCAGCCTGGCGGAAGTACGGGTCCTGGATACGTACTGGTCCGACCATTGCCGTCATACCACCTTTACCACCGCCCTGGAAGATATCCGCATTGATGACGCCGCATCCTCCGCTCCGGCCCTGAAACGAGCCCTTGCCCTCTACGAGGAAGCCCGCCGGGAAGTCTACGGCGAGGGGGCGAAAAATCGGAAACGGACCCTGATGGATCTGGCTACCATCGGAACCAAGGTCCTGAAAAAGCGGGGCCTTCTGGGGGATCTGGACGAATCCAAGGAGATCAACGCCTGTTCCATCCGGGTCAAAGCTGAATTTAGCGGTGCGGCCGGAGAAAAAAGTTCCGAGCCCTGGCTCTTCCTCTTTAAGAACGAAACCCATAACCATCCCACGGAAATAGAACCCTTCGGCGGCGCCGCCACCTGTCTTGGCGGGGCCATCCGGGATCCCCTTTCCGGCCGGGCCTACGTGTACCAGGCCATGCGGGTAAGCGGGGGTGCAGATCCCCGGAGCAGTCTCTCGGAAACCCTGCCGGGGAAACTCCCCCAATTGAAAATCGCCCGGGAAGCCTCGGCGGGCTACTCCTCCTACGGTAACCAGATAGGACTGGCCACGGGGCAGGTATCGGAATTCTACCACCCCGGCTTCCTCGCCAAGCGTATGGAACTGGGCGCAGTTGCCGGGGCGGTTCCCGAAGCCTGGGTACGCCGGGAGGAACCCACCGCCGGGGATCTAGTGATCCTGGTGGGCGGTAAGACCGGCCGGGACGGCATAGGCGGCGCCACCGGTTCCTCCAAGGTGCATACCGGCGAGTCGGTGGAAAGCGCCGGCGCGGAGGTTCAGAAGGGGAACGCCGTGGAGGAGCGGAAACTCCAGCGCCTCTTCCGCAACCCCAATGTCACCGCCCTGATCAAACGCTGCAATGACTTTGGCGCCGGCGGAGTGGCGGTGGCGGTGGGGGAACTGGCCGCCGGCCTGGACATCAACCTTGACCGGGCGCCTAAGAAGTACGCCGGTCTGGACGGTATAGAATTGGCCATCTCCGAATCCCAGGAACGGATGGCCCTGGTGGTTGCCGCTAAAGACGCCGACAGGCTGATCGAATACGCCGCAGCGGAAAACCTGGACGCCGTGGTCATCGCTGTCATCACCGCAGGTGATGATGAGGACGAATCGGCCTTTACCCCGGCGGCGTCCGATACGGGTCCCCGGCTCAGGATGAGTTGGCGGGGAAAAACCATCGTTGATATTTCCCGGCGCTTCCTCAACTCCAACGGCGCTCCCCGTTCGGCCAAGGCGCTGATTGAAACCCGCCGGAATGGAACTCCGCTGCAGGAACCGGCAGAGAGCCTGCTGGACAGCCTGGAGCGGGAACTGGGTTCCCTCCGTACCGGCAGCCGCCGGGGCCTGCAGGAACGGTTCGACGGTTCTATCGGGGCGGCCTCGGCGCTCTACCCCTGGGGCGGGGCAGAACAGGGTACCCCGGAGTGCGGTATGGCGGCGCTGCTCCCCTCGCCGGACAAGGAGAGCCTCACCGCCGGCCTCATGAGCTTTGGTTACGATCCGGATCTGGCCCTGTGCAGCCCCTACGAAGGGGCAAAGGGGGCAATCCGGGAAGCCCTGGCCAAATACGCCTGCCTGGGGGGCAATCCATGGACTGCCCGGCTTTCCCTTCAGGAGTACTTTGAACGGATGGATGCGCCTGAATCCTGGGGCAAAGTCCTGGGAGCCCTGCTGGGCGCTTTGGAGGCTGAACTGGCCCTGGGTGTTCCCGCCATAGGCGGCAAGGATTCCATGTCCGGCAGCTATAGGGACGACGCCAACCATATTGACTTGGCGGTCCCCCCTACCCTGGTCGCCTTTGCCGCCGGAACTGCCCCGGCCTCCGCTGTCCGTTCCGGCGCCCTGAGCGGTAAGCCCGGCAACGCCGTGATCCTCCTGTATCAAACAGGGGAATGGGATGTGTTCAAGGCCAACATGAACGCCCTGGCAGCCCTTTCCGCCAAGGGTCTGGTCTGCGCCGCCTATCCCGTGGGGCCCGGCGGAGTAAGCGCCGCCCTGGCCCTCATGGCCTTTGGAAATATGGTCGGCCTTGAGGTGAACGCCGCGGCTCTATCCCTGGTATCCCCGGGCCTGCATCAGGGTTCGGTACTGGTAGAAATCACCGACGCCACCCTGGGCGAAGCCACAGTATTACTGTGGGGAATCTCCGTGGACGGAACCGCGCCCTGCTGGGCAATAGCGGCCCATACCGTGCCGGAACCGGTCTTCCGGTGGGCGGATCCAAGTGGGAGACCCTGCCGGGACACCTGCGGCCGCATAGCCCAAAAGGATCCGTCCGTCGAAAATTCTGCTGAGAAGTCTGCCGAAAAATCCCTGGCGATACTGCGCCGGGTCTACGAGCGTACCCTGGCCCAGGTGTTCCCCCAAACCTCCTCGGGCGCTACGGTTGCCGACCCCCCGGCCTCGCCTGCCGGTTCCATACCTGCAAGTGACGAGGCCCTGGAAGCGGCTATCCAAGGCGGGAAAGCTTCCGCCGGACAGCCGGGCAAAGCAGATCAAGGGCACAGAAAAAGCGCTGCCGGGAAGGCGGCCGAAACCGCCCGGCCCCTGGTTGTACTGCCCGTATTCCCCGGGACGAATTGTGAGTGGGATATGGAGCGGGCCTTCCGCAAAGCCGGAGCGCGAACCAGGCTGGTTATTTTCAGGAATCGGAATTCGGAGGACATCCTGGAATCCAGGCGGGAACTGGCGGCTGCCATAGGGGAAGCCCAGATCGTGGCCATCTCCGGAGGCTTCAGCGCCGGGGACGAACCTGACGGATCGGGAAAGTTTATCGCCAACGTATTCCGTTCCCCCGCCATTGCGGAGGAGTTAACAACACTGCTGGAAAAGCGGGACGGCCTGATCCTGGGTATCTGCAACGGCTTCCAGGCGCTGATCAAGCTGGGACTGGTCCCCTACGGCAAATATCTGGATGCGGAAAGCTCCATGCCCACCCTGAGCTTCAACCGCATAGGCCGTCATGTTTCCCGTATGGTCCGCACTAAAATTATTTCCAACACATCCCCCTGGTGCGTCCTGGAAGAGCCGGGAACCATCCACATCCTCCCCGTAAGCCACGGCGAAGGCCGCATCGTTATTCGAGAAGAAGAAGGCAGGGCGCTCTTCGCCAAAGGCCAGGTCCCCTTCTGCTACACCGACGAGCGGGGGAATCCTACCATGGCCGAACCGGACAACCCCAACGGTTCGGATTTCGCCATCGAAGGACTCACCAGTCCTGATGGCAGGATCCTTGGTAAGATGGCCCACTCGGAACGCTGCGGAGAGTATGTGCATATCAATATACCGGGAAATAAGTACCAGAGGATTTTCGAAGCCGGCGTGCGATACTTCGGTTAATATTTCTGCATTACGCTTTTTTATTTCGTGACAGACAATGAAGAACCCCGCCGCAAGCAGCGAAGTATGTACCCCACGGACGGAATCATCTTGATATGCAACATATTTATATAGACAAAACATACGGCAGGGTCTGTTGCATAGCAACTGTCCCTGTCGTATGTTTGTTAATGTTCAAAAGCGCCAGACCCATTTGCGCTCACAATATGTTTACGTAATCTATTGGCAAGAACAAGAGGTAGTACAGTCGTTGTCACTGCCTTGACCAGTAAGACACAGAAACTGACTACTACATTTAGACTGGGCGGTACATTTTGTACCTGAAGTTAGGCTACTACAACCGATACTGCTTCCACCGGTTCCACCGGTTCCACCAGTCCCACTCCCACCGGTTCCTCCAGTCCCACTCCCACCGGTTCCTCCAGTCCCACTCCCANCAGTTCCACTCCCACCGGTTCCACTCCCACCGGTTCCACTCCCACCGGTTCCACTCCCACCGGTTCCATTCCCAGCTCTCTTATGATATTTACCATCACCATATAAGTCGATAGATAACTCTTGGCCGGCGATCAACGAGGTAAAGTAACCTCCGCCAGCGCTCGCATTGGAAAACTTCAATGTTGTACCCTGGACAACATAATCGGCCGATCCCCCGTCAACGGTTTTTCCGTTTACCTTAGTAGTTGCCTTGATTCGCCCTGACGATGTGGTGATTTTGACTTCCGTATTGAATGCCTCGCCGGTTATATGACCGTCAGATGTAATTTCAAACACAACGCTTGTACCGCTATCAGCGGCAGTCTGCGTCGAATGCCATTTCCCCACAATAGCGCTGTCGATACGCCCACCGCCACCGGTGTCGTTATCACAACCGATAACCAGAAAACCCAATATCAGCACTATTGCCGATATTACCTCAAAAAAATGATTTTTCTTCATAGTGAAAACTCCTGCGGTCTTTCCCTGCTGTCAAAATTATGTATGCTCTCCGCATAAGCGGAGAACACCTTTGTGTATAGGATCAATACCGATACCCGGGGCTTCTCTTTAAGGCAAAGGGGTTCCCCCTTTAGGGCGTAGAAACTCCCCTTTGGAGTGAATTTGCCTATATCCGCTATGAGTTTACATGAGAATGGGGATTTAACTATTGGGTACTTGACACGCTGGGGTTTTGCTAAAGTATAATGTGAGCCGTGAGCCGTGAGCCGTGAGCCGTGAGCCGTGAGCCGTGAGCCGTGAGCCGTGAGCCGTGAGCCGTGAGCTATTGTCTGAAACATGAGTATATTGTAATACTTACGGAAAATTTGTCAATAACTTCCAAAATTATGAAAAAAATGATATTGCCCAATGGGTGGTGGGGGCCGGCAAAGCCGCCTCTCCGTCTTTTTTAACTGGGATTGATACTAATTTATTGCCAATTTTCCCTATGTGAAAAAAATTGCTTTGCCATTTTTTGCCCCTTGTCATTCCGATAAAATTAATCTATATCACAGGTAACATTATGCCAATAAGTTTTTCGGCTTTTTTATTGCGCCTAACTCCATTTACCTACACCCCCACAATCATTTCCCCACAGTATTACTGACACAGGCGGGCGGAGGAGGGGAATCCCCGACCGAGTGCATATGGAATTCCTCACTGGAGGAGACCCGAAGGGGCTCCGTAAGTGAATTCTACATGCGCACGAGCGCCGGGGATTCCCCTCCTCCGCCCGTTTTTGCCAACAAAACAGTGGAAAAGATAAAACACGATTAATGCTTAAGAAACGTCAGCTTCCCGCCAAATTTATGCCACTTCCCAACATTCCGCTTGCCATCCTCCAGGGTCTTAAACACAAAGGCGCCAACATTATTGTCGTCCTCTGTTCCAAGATAGGTCCCCGCAGGAATGGAGAAGCCGTACACCCCATAGGGTTCATTTTGGGACGAGGCCATGAGCCCCTGTGCAAGGGAACGGAAGGATGCCGATACCGAAGGGCCGATAAGATCCGTGTCGTCCCGGCCTCCGCCGTTTACGGTATCGGAAAGCACCAGCGCAAGGGATCCTGCCTGATGGGCCTTAAAAATCACGGCTAGTTCCTTTACCAGAAAAAACCAGCCCTTGATGTGATCGTTTACAATGATCTCAATGTCGGCGCTTTTTAGATCCCCCGCATTCTTCCGAACCGCCGGAGGGGTGCACACAAGAACTGCGTCGTCGATCCGGCCAAGCTGATTTTCTGCGGCCAGCACCATGGCGCGGGTGGAAACGGGGCTTCCGGGGTTCCAGACTAGGGAGGAAGGTTGCTGGTTTTTTGATTGGAAATTTTCCAGCGGATAGGAAAGACGATTGGGGAAAAGGGCCGCAGCAAAGCGCTCGGCCCGCTTGCCGGCCTCCGCAGCAATTGCGGCGGAGAGCGTAGATTCGTTACCGGCGATTAGTATTCCCCTTGCCATGGTATCAGAATTCGGCGGTCTTGGCAGCCTCAAACTCCTGTTCAATTTCATCGGAAGGCTTCGGGGTGGCAAGGCTCACCAGGAAAATAACCAGACCGGAAAGTATGAACGAGGGGAGAAGCTCGTATACCGCGAAGGCTCCGCCGATTTTGCTGATCCCTTCCTTCCACACAAACACCATGATCCCGCCGGTAAGCATCCCCGCGATGGCGCCTTGCAGGGTGGTCCGTTTCCAGAAAAGGGAAAAGAGAATCAGCGGGCCGAATGTGGCGCCCAGACCTGCCCAGGCGTAGGACACGATCCTGAATATCGATTGGTTCCCCGAAAGGGCGATGGACACCCCGAAAACCGTTACCAGCAGCATGGTGATCCGGGCCACCCACATCACCAATTGTTCCCCGGCGTCCTTCTTAAAGAGCCCTTTGAAAAGGTCGTTTGCCAGGGCTGATGAGGCGATAAGCATATAGGAGTCGGAGGAGCTCATGGACGCCGCCAGGATCCCCGAAATTACCAGGCCCGCCAGCAGGGGTGGGAAGAATTCTTCCGCCAGGTGGAGGAAAATGGTCTCCGCGTCTCCCGCGGTGGTCAGCAAACCGGGTAGATAGGCCCGGCCGACAATGCCGATAGCCACCGCCGCAACGAGGGAGATGAAACACCAGGTTACGGCGATAAACCGGGATTCCGGTATTTTGGAGGATTTCTTAATCGCCATAAACCGGAGTAATACATGGGGCATACCGAAGTACCCAAGTCCCCAGGCCAGGCAGGACAGGATATTCAGGAAGGAATAATCCGTCCCGGTACCTTTTCCCGGCTCGTAAATACCGAAAATATCCGTAAACCGGGGGAAATGCGCGAGGTTTTCCGAAACCCCCGCAAAGCCCCCTGCATGGAAGAACCCGAAACCCAGCACCAGGAGCAGGGCGAAGATCATCATAATGCCCTGGATAAAGTCGGTGGTACTTTCCGCTAGAAAGCCCCCCAGGAGGGTGTAAAGCATAACCAGGGCCGCCCCCAGTATAACCATGACGGTAAAGTAATTTTCCGCATTGAACACATTGACGAAGAGCTTCCCGAAGGTCACAAACTGCGCCCCCGCGTATATTGAAAAGAATACCAGGATCATTATCGCAGCGATGGACATGAGGATACGCTTCTTGTCGTGGAACCGGTTGCTGAAGAAATCCGGCAGGGTGATGGCGTTATTTGCCACCTGGGAATAGGACCGGAGCCGTTTAGCTACGATTTGCCAGTTAACCCAGGTCCCGATAAAAAGGCCCACGGCGGTCCAAAAGGCTTCCCCCATCCCGGTAAAATAGGCCACCCCCGGTAACCCCATCAGAAGCCACCCGCTCATGTCAGAAGCTTCGGCGCTCATGGCGGCGACCCAGGGCCCAAGTCCCCGTTTCCCCAGGAAAAACTCTTCGGGGTTGCTGTTACTCCGCCGGGCAAACCATAGCCCGATGACAATTATTGCCACCAGATAAGCGCCCATGCCGACTAGGATCTGAATATTGAAAGTGGGCATATATACTCCTTTAAAATACACTTGCTTAGGAATTTATACCTGAAAGGGGGATGAATGTATACTAGCTTACAAAAAGAACCGGAATTGGACCACTCAGAGAGCGGCGGCAATACGGAGCATACCTTCCACGGTTTCCGGGGCCACGTCCGCCTGAATGATATGGGCCGGGGCCATGAGGTAGCCGCCGTTTTTACCCAGAATCGCGGCGCGGTTCCGCATATCCGCTTCGATCTTCTTGAGATCCCCCTCGGGCAGCAGCCGCTGCTGGTCTATGCCGCCGAAAAAGCTGATATGCCCGCCGTATTTGTTCTTCAGTTCCTGGGGGTCCGATCCGGGAACATTGGGCTGAACGGGGTTGTAAATATCAATGCCCATTTCGATAAAATCGTCAAGCAAGGGGGCGACGGCGCCGTCGCTGTGCATAATAAGCAGGATATCAGGATTGATGGCCCGTACCCTTTT
Organism: Treponema primitia ZAS-1; assembly: GCF_000297095.1. NCBI lineage: Bacteria > Pseudomonadati > Spirochaetota > Spirochaetia > Treponematales > Treponemataceae > Treponema > Treponema primitia. The sequence goes on from NZ_AEEA01000058.1 coordinate 152,781, forward strand.
GATGATCCGCTCGTGGCGCGGCCTGAAAACGTTCCGCCACATATCCGGAGAAATCAGGGTTGAAATCTGGCTGCCCAGATCTTCCCCAAACCAGATCGCGTCCACCCCGGCGCGGGCAAGTTGTTCCGCAATGCCGGTGGTAAAATATTCAACCTTGTCATTCAGCGTTTCTATCCATTCATCTTCAGAAGCCATGCCGATAAGGTACTTCTCAAGCCCGGTTAAATGCCAGGCAAGCTCAAAGAGGGAAAGCTCACAATCCCCGATAATAAAATAATCCTTCCCGAACTTTTCAATATCCCGTTTGGCGTCCTCCATTCGGCCCGGCGCATGGGGGTCCGGGAACGGGTAGGCCTCCACATCCGCCGTGGTTTCCGCTTCCTCCAGGGGACACTTTACCACCTCCACATACAGGGGCGTGGGCTTCATGTGCATACCGAATTCATTGGCCGTAATATCATCCCTGACCGGTTTCGGGGTAAAGCCCTTTGCAACCTGCCCGCCCACCACCACACAATCGCTGCCCATTTTTGTGCGGATTTCGTTCGCAGAAATACGATAACTCAAATCTTCGTAGTAAGACGGAGTATAGCTTGGGCTTATGCCGAGTTTTTTACCAAAGTGATCCGTCAGGCTTCTGCACAGATCAAATTGAAAGGGAACACGGTCCGGAGGGGAACCCCGGCCTCCTCTTTTGAATGCGGAAAAAACTCTTTCTTTGGAATTCATCGGGCTATCCTCCTGGGGCAGCGAGGGGAAGGGCCTGCCCGAAATACGGACAGGCCCTTCTGTTACGCAGAATAATTAATAGTTATACTGATCCACATTGTTCTTGTCGAATATCAACGCAGGACCGAGGATTATGGTCTTGTTTGATATGTCCCGCTGGCCAATGCGTCCGGCGGTCAGGGATGCTGAGGAACCGGTGATGGTTCCCTTCGCCAGCTGATAGCCGCTCTGTATGGCAAGGTAGCCTAAGTCCATGCAGCTCCACAGAACTCCCGCATCCAGGGGATTGGAGGAGCTTTTGATATAGGACTTGAGCGCGTTCGGCGTGGCCAAGCCGGTGATAACCGTTTTGGTAACATCCGGTTTTACCGACGCCGCTTCATACTGGGAACCCAGGGCCGGGGCCGCCATGGAGGTCAGTCCAATGGCTACCTGGATCTGATCCGCGCCGGGACCAAGCCGGCCAATCAGGGTACCGCTCTGGGCCTGGGTGGCGGTCTCGTCCGGGCCGGGGTAGTACACATCGGAGTCCTCATTCTTGATTTTCAACCAATTGTAATCACTGGTGGCCAGAAGCTTCTTGATCTCCGCAAGCCATTCCTGCTGGTTGGCGTCGGTCTTTGCAGAAGAAACAAGGGCCACATTCACCGGAGCACTGGGGCCATAGCCCTTAAGCTTCAGGTTATCCGCGGCGCTTTTGACAAGACCCAGGGCAATGCCCGATGAGACGGCCTGGTTAATAAACAGATCCCGGGCGTCCGCCTGTGCATCGGCGTCAAAGGTAAGCACCTTAATACCCCGGGACTGGGCCTTCTTCAATGTCGGCGCAATGGCGGTGGGATCGTTGGGGGAAACGAGGATAACATTGACCTTCTGGGCAATCCATCCTTCAAGGATATCCACCTGTTTTTGATTGGTGGCCTGATCCTGGGACGGACCGTCGTACAGGAAATCTACTACCTTCTCGCTTTTGTTAAGTTCGTCAACCGCTTCCTGGGCGCCGATCTTAACGGCGTCAAAATAGTTTTCGCCCTTGAACTTCGGCATCATGGCGATCTTGAGCGTTCCCGATGACGAATCACTGCCGCCGCCTGCAAACACTATGGCCGAACACACTACGAACAGTACCAATACTGCTCCCAAACCTTTCTTCATAATCTTCCTCCTGAACTAGTTTTATAATCAGCGGCACAGCGCCGCCAAAAATACCTGTTTATACTGCCCCGGTCTGGGGCTTTATTTTCACAATGCGGCTCCTGGTCACCCTGTTATTCAGGATGAAGTAACTTACCAGACTTATTACCAAAATAAGACCGTGCACAATGGTCTGGGCGGCGATAGGAATATTAAGCACCGTAAGGCCGCTGTTAAGAACCGCGATGATAAGGGTCGCCAGGATGGTGCCCTTCATATCCCCGATACCGCCCATAATACTGGTACCCCCCAGCACAATTATGGTAACAACCTTTAAACCCAGGCTGGTACCGGCATCGTATTTGATGCTGGTAAACCTGCCCAGCCAGATAAGCCCCGCAAAGGCGCAGATCAGGCCGCTTACAACGTAGATGATCATCTTTACCCGGCGGGTGTTTACGCCGCTGAACATGGTGGCGTTTTCGTTAAGCCCGATGCCGATAAGTTTGCGGCCCAGGGTGGTCTTTGCCAGGATGAACCAAAACACCAGCGCCAGTATTAGATAGAAGAATATCTGCACCGGAACCCAGCCGCCCACATCGGTGGTACCCAGCCACTGGCTTGCGGGGTAGGAATAGACGCTGTCCCCGTGGGAGAAGCTCCGGGCAAGTCCCATGTACAAATACATGGTGGCCAGGGTGGTCACCAGGGGTGAAATTTTTATCCGGGCAATTAAAAAGCCGTTAAAGAACCCACAGGCAATCCCGGTGAGCAGCGCCGCGGAAACCCCCAGGACATTTCCGCCCTTGGCCGCCGCAATGCCGCCTATCATGGCGGATAGGACCATGATGGACCCCACGGAAAGATCGATCCCCCCGGTAATAACAATAAGGGTAACCGCCAGGGCCATCATACCGATTTCAACAATATTGCGGAGCATAACCCCCACAAGATAGTCGAAGGAAAGAAAAACATTGTTGATGCAGGCAATACCCACAAAGAGCGCCAACAGAAGTATTATGAGCGCCCAGGTAAAGGTAAACTTGAGTTTTTTCTGCTTCATAGGGAAGCCCCCCCTGTTGCTGCGGGCGCCGCCTGTTTCCGCCCTTCCAGGCGCAGGGCGCTTACGATAACCGCAAAGATGATGATGGCGCCCATGATCGCATCGGACCAATCGGAACTGATCCCCAGGTAGTTCACCGCCGGAGCTATGACCGACAGCACCGCTGCGCCGAACACGGTTCCCAGTACCTTGCCGCTGCCCCCGGCAACGCTGGTACCCCCCAGGACAACCGCCGCAATAAAGGTCATCTCCAGCCCGGTGCCCATGGTGGTGGTTACCCGCTGGCTGGCGGTGGCAATAATGGTGGCGGACACCCCGAAGAGCGCTCCGGCTATGGCATAGGCGACTAACACAACCTTATTAACATTGATTCCCGTCAACCGGGCAGCCTCGGCATTATTACCAATGGCGTAGATTTTTTTGGAGAACCGGGAGTACTTCATAAACAGCAATGCTATGATGGTAATCACGATCATGATAAGCACGCTCCCCGGTATTACCCCGAGGAATTTGGCTTCAAAGGCCAGCCAGGTAAAGCTGCGGGGCAGATCGTAGAGGGAACCCTCCACGATCAGGGGCAGCACGCCGGAAAAAAGCTGTGCCGTCGCCAGGGTCGCCACTATGGCGGGGATACGGAACTTGGTGATGAACAGGGCGTTTATCAAACTGAGTAAAGCCCCCATGACCATGGCCACGGGCAGCAGGATGGGGAGCCCCGCGTTCAATTTCCCCAGGGCAGCAATGGTAAGACAGACCACGGATATCAGATTCCCTGCGGAAACATCAATATTGGAAGTTAGAATGATGAGGTTCATGCCGATGGCGGCAATGAGAATATAACTGAACCGGTTGAGCATACTCATCACATTGTTGGTAGCGAAAAATCCGGGGGTAAAAATTGCCAACAGCACCAGTATCCCCAAAAGAAACAAGCCCAGATAGGCTTCGGCGGAAAAATGAATCTTTTGCTTCATAGGGCTGCCTCTTTTTTTCCTTCGGAAGCCAGGGCGATGCGCAGTATTTCTTCCTGGGAAAACTGGTCCCGGTTAAAACATCCCGCAATGGTTCCGTCCTTCATCACATAAATACGGTCGCACATACCGATGAGCTCCGGCAGTTCGCTGGAGATCATCAGAATTGTTAAGCCCGAAACGGCCATCTTGCTGATGATACGGTGAATTTCCGCCTTGGCGCCCACATCGACCCCCCGGGTCGGCTCGTCCAGGATAAGCAGTTTAGGGCTTAGCGCCAAAGCTTTACTGACCGACACCTTCTGCTGGTTGCCTCCGGAAAGGTTCATCACCAGAAAGTCCGTGTCCGGGGCTTTAATGCCCATGCTTTCCCGCATCTTTTCTGCCACCGTATATTCCTGCTCGTGGTTTATTACTCCCCAACGGGCTATCCGTTCCAGCTGGGGCATGACAATATTGTTCTTAACGCTCATGTTAACAATTATACCGTACTTGCCCCGATCTTCGGATACGTACACCAGGCCCTGTTCCATAGCCTGGCGATAATTCTTAAAACGCACCGGCCGGCCTTCCAGGGTAATTTCTCCGCGTACCGGGGGGGTAAAGCCGCTGAGGGTCAGGGCCAGCTCCGTTCTTCCGGAACCCGCCAGACCCGCAAAGCCCAGTATTTCTCCCTTTCGGATAGTAAAGTTGATATCGTGGAGCAGTTCCTGTGCCCCAAGACCTTTTACGGAAAAGAGCTCCCCCCCAATTTCCACCTCCGCCTTGGGGTAGTAGCTGTCCATGCTGCGGCCTACCATATCGGCCACCAGTTCGTCCTTATTGGTTTCCGAAACCTTCCGGGTAGAAATATAATGCCCGTCCCGTATCACCGTGACCCGGTCGCAGAGGGTAAAAATTTCTTCCAGCCGGTGGCTTATGTACACCACGCTGACCCCCTGGTCCCGCAAGCCCCGGATAATGGTAAAGAGGGCATCCACTTCTTCCTGGGTCAGGGAGGCGGTAGGTTCATCCAGAATCAAAATCCGGGATTCAAAGGTCAGCGCCTTGGCAATCTCCACCATCTGTTTTTGGGCCATCCCGAGGTTTTTGATTTTTTCATCCACCGGAATGGAAATATGCAGACCCTTGAGGATGTTCCCCATCTTTTCCGCCATGGCCTTATAGTCCAGCACCGTAAAGGGCCCCGCCTTTTTAATGATCTCCCGGCCCAGAAAGAGGTTGTCCAGGACGGTCATTTCCTCAAACAGGCTGGTTTCCTGGTGAATAATGGCGATGCCCTTGGAAAAGGCGTCCAGGGGGCTGGTAATCTTTTCTTCCCTGTCGAACAGGGAGATAGTTCCTCGGTCCGGCGCGTGAACCCCGGAGACCACCTTCATCAGGGTGGATTTCCCCGCGCCGTTCTCCCCGCAGATCGCATGAATTTCCCCGACACGGAGCTCAAAATTCATGTCATCCAGGGCAACGATTCCGGGAAAGGTCTTTACAATCGACGATAAACCCAGGGCTATCTGGCTCATTCCTACCTCTTAATTAAAGTTTGAAAAAATTACCGGTGAAAGAAAACCTGTTCCAACTGGTATGCGGTTCCGGTTTGGGGATCAATTTCCATGCGCATCACGTCCTTCATATGCTCATTCCAGCGATCAACCACGGGACTCCCTGCCTGCGCTTTTGCGGCAAAATCAACCCCCTTTTCGGCCTCATAATAGCCGAAAAGCTCGTCCCCCACACACCAGATGGTGTAATTGTGGATCCCCGCATTGTTTAGGAGTTCGGTCATTTCCGGCCAAATCTCATCGTGCCGACGAATATATTCCGCCTTAGCCCCCGGGAGTAGTTTAGCCTTCCACGCAAATCGTTCCATAGCTTCCTTCCTTAATGAGCGTTAATCTTTAGTTTCTCCCGGATTTTTCATGGCGTAAATGGATATTTCTCCTGTGAGGATGGAAAAAAACCATCTTTTCCAGTATTATAGAATAGTGAAATCAAAATCCGGCAATGCCCGGGGGCCCTTTTGGCACTACCTCCCCTACAGCGAAGAAGACGAGAAACTGGGGATGGTATGCACCAATGTGGGCAGCATGGAGGCGCCCCCGAATACCGTGTATCCCCCCTATAAAAACGACCATCCCGCCCTATTCCGGTCGGTCGCGGAAGGCCGTGTGTTACCCACATTTCAGCTAATATACATCACCGCCGGGCAGGGCATCCTTGAGGTTGGGGAGACCTCCTATACCCTTAGGCCTGGTTCTGCTTTTATCCTCCTTCCGGGGATGAAACATCGGTACAAACCGGTGTTTGAGACCGGGTGGCATGAATATTGGGCTGGTTTCCAGGGAGAATATTTTATCAAATTGATGGAGAAGGGCGTTCTGTCCAAGGAACGGATCTTTTTTGAAGTCGGTCTCTATGATTTTATGATATCCACCTTTAACCAGATCATTGATGAGGTCAAAAACCAGCGACCCCTCTTTCAGTTAAAGGCCTGTTCGGGGATTATTTCCCTGCTTGCGGAGATCCTGACCCGGGAACGGCGGAAGGATCAGCCAAATTCGTACCAAAAGATAGTGGAAAAGACGAAATATCTTATGGAAACGAATATTTTTAGCGCCGTCAACCTATCGGATATCTCCGAGCAGATTGGGGTAAGCACCTCTAAGCTGAATGAAATATTCAAAACCTATACGTCCATGACGCCCTATCAGTATTTTATCCATATAAAGATACTTAAGGCCGAAAGCTTGCTTGAGCAGAAGGATGTGTCGGTAAAAGAGGTGGCCTATAGTCTGGGGTTTGAGGATCAGTACTATTTTTCCCGGCTTTTTAAGAATAAGACCGGGATTGCGCCTTCAAATTGGAATAAGTTGATTTAGGGGAAGGCACGGATTTGCGGCTGACGCCGACGGTTTCCAGCTTCGCGACCATTCAAAAGGCTCTCGCCTTTCGAACGGCCCAAGTCCCCGGTTCAAATCCGGCCTTTTGTGGATAAGAATTTATTTTGTCGGGCAACCCGGATTTGAACCGGGGACCTCTTGGTCCCGAACCAAGCGCGCTACCAGCTGCGCTATTACCCGAAAAAAAACCCGTCCCATAGGACGGGCTAGCGGACCGTTTGGTCCGACGGGAGCGACGGGGCTTGAACCCGCGATCTCCGGCTTGACAGGCCAGCGTGATAAACCAGCTTCACTACACCCCCATAAGTTTTAATAGCATAATAAGCGGATTGAAAAAAGTCAAGTATACTATTTTACATTATCGTCCGTGGTTATTCTTGGGTAAATACGTTTTTGATCATCCGCTTCCCGGGCAGGCGGTAGATGTCAAAATCAGAGTCGATGCTGATGATGGACCTGATGCCCCGCTTTTCTGCGGCTATCACCAGGGTTGCATCGGCAAAATCCATTGGTAGATCATGGTATTGATTGATTAGCGATGATACTTGTAAAAGGTCTTCCTGGGGGATTTCGTGGAGGATAAGGCCATGGCGGTTTACCCATTCAAAGAAGTCCATCTGGGCCTTGATACTGAAATCAAGCATATAACAAACTTCGGTAAGTACCGCCAAGGTACTGATAAACCGGTAATTTTTGCCGCGAAGGAAGTTTATTACCGGTTCGTGGTAGGTATCATCCTTGTCAAAGAGGGCTATCAGGGGGCCCGCGTCAATGAGGATGGTGTTTAGCATGGAGCTTTTCCTTTATATGGGTTTTATAGTTTGCGGACAGACCGCCGTCTCCGCTGCCGTATCTTCCAAAATAGGATTCCCCAAGCTCCCAGGAGCTTTTTTCGGCCTCTTCCCGGGCTAGATAGACAGCCACCGCCTCCCGTACGAATTCGGTCTTGGTAACATGTTTTGCCTTGACGGCGATATCGAGACGCTGCTCTAGTTCTTCAGGTAACCTGGCGCTGGTCATGACATTCTTCTCCTGTAATACAAGGTGTATTACAGGGAGTTGATCATGTCAAGAGTCTATGGGGCAATTTTCTATCAAATAATGGTATTTTTCGGGGGATACAAAAAAAAAATACAATACATAACAAAAACCAGTTGACAGATACTGAACCTTCCCCTTATGTTTCAAGGGAATCCACATATTCTAACGGAGAATGCTATGGTTCTAAGCAGTACGTACAATGACAGGTTTCCCTCCTTCCTTGCCCTGGATGACGATGACGACGACGATCTGGAGGAAGAAGACGATTTTGATGACATGGAAGACGATTTTGAAGATGACTTCGATGACGATTTCGACGATGACGACGACGATTTTGATGACGACGATGACGACGATGATGATTTTGACGACTATGAAGAAGACATGGATTTCGATGACGACTTTGACGAATAGCTGGGGCTAGGGGCTTATTATCACCGCAGCGCTCCAAAGCCGCTCCAGTTCATAAAATGAACGGGATTTCGCCGACATAAGGTGAATCACGATGTTTCCCAGATCCGTGAGATTCCATTCGTCATCGGCGCTGGTTTTTCGATGCCGCCGGAGTATTTCTATGCCCTTTTCACGGGCATAATCCTTGATATGCCGCTGCAAACCCTGTAAATGGGTATTGCTGGATACGGTGGCTACCACAAAAAAATCGGTCCAGTAGTTGATCTCCCGCAGATCCATCACAATAACATTTTCCCCACGGTGCTCCTTAAGAAGGGCAGCCAATTCAAGGGCGGCGCTTTTATCATCCGCCCGAAACGTATCTTCCATTGAAATCCTTTCCAATAATGAGGGTAAAATCCGAACGATACTCCAGATTCTGGATATTTATCTCTATCCCCAGTTCAATATTTTCCGGCATCAGTGAATCACGCCGGATATTCCGGCACCGGATGATATCCGCAAAGGTCCTGACCATGTCCTCGTAACCGGACCGATCCACTATTTCCGTAATTTCGTAGTCAGTACGGTCCGCATTCCCGATGGTAATAACATCATACCCAAAACCCCGGAGTAGATCCGCAGTCCTTCCCGCAAGTCCCGCCGTGGCGGTTCCGTTCAGGATCTCCACGGTAAAGACCCGCTCGGAAAGCGTCCCCTCACCCTGCCTCGTCAGAGCCGCAAGGGACTGGCGGACAATTTCCTTGATAAGGCTGCCGTCATAGAGGGGAAGGAGGAGTACCTGCCCCGAAACCTCCCGGGTAATACCCCCCACGGACTGAATGTTTACCCGATCCATATCAATCTTGGCCAGCTCGTCAAAAAGCCGGATCCGGGTCCGGGGATCCATGGGCGTTTTTAGCAGGGGCCGGTATATCTGGGCCACGGTTGTTTTCTTGAGGTATTCGGCCTTTTCCCCCAGCCGTTTAATAAACCCAATGAAAAAACGCTGCCGGCGGAAGTGGGCCAGTTCCCGATCCTCCTCGGGAAGCTCATAGGTGAGGTAACTTCGGGATTTGTCCCCATCCAGCCGGGTTACACCGGAGGGGAAGAGGACCGTATTTCCCTTTTCGTATATTCCCACCGGTGCAGGGATAAACAGTTCCACCCCTTCAATTAAATCCACCACCTTACCCAGGCTCTCCAGCTCTATCACGACAGAAAAATTTATCTCGATCCCTAAAAATTTTTCTACTTCCCCTTCGAATAAGCTTATCCTTTGGGGCTCGTACATGGTATCAATCCGGTCCACCCGATTGATCCGCGGGATAATCAGTCCCACTTCACCGGGTATATCAAAGACAGCCGCCCGCCGGGTTGCCGGATAATAGAATAGAACATAGGAACTCAGGGGTTTTTTGTTCCCCTCAATAATAAAAAGAGTCGAAATTACCCGGTCCCCCGAAAGGGCTTCCTCAATCGGGTCGAATCGCATGGCCAGGATGATGAAGGAAATCCCTCCCCCAAGGAGCAGAAGGATCAATACCAAAAGAAAAGCACTGGCGTCAGCCTTTGTTTTTCTCAAAAGCCTCTCCTTTAATGACTTCTAATAGGCGTAGAGTTCCCTTGGAAAGGCTAAGTTCCCGGGAGCGAAGATACGCCACGGTTTCATCCAGAACCGCAGCAAACAGAGCATCCAGGCTGGCAAAACTCCGGAAGTCCCGAAGGCCGGGACTTACATGTTCCCGGGAAACCTCAATTTTATCGGCAATAAACACCGCCCTTGCCAGGGGGCCCATTTCGGTGTCCGCCATGGTATGGAGCCGTACTGCCTCAAGGATATCCTTATTATGTATGCCGAAGCGTTCCCTAAGCAATACCGCCGCAGAGCGGGCATGGAGCAGGGAGGGCTTTTTTTTCTCCAGCTTGGATACCGATTGGCCGTCCTGCTTAGTCAGGCGAATCAATTCTTCCTCCGAAAAGGACTTGCACATATCGTGGGCGATTCCGGCGAGATAACCCGAGGGGGGATCTATGCCGAAGCGCCGACAAAGATCCTCTGCAAGGAGGGCAACATTCCGGGAATGGAGGAACCGGGAGGGGCTTATCATGGTATGTACCGCATTTTCTATACCCGCAATAAGCTCCAGGGAGATGCCGTCCCGGCTCTTTACCGGTTCGCCCAGGCCGTATAACAGCCGGTCTTCAATAATGAGCCGCGCCCCCTGGGGGACCAGATAGCTCCAGGCTTCTCCGTTCCGGATACGATCCCGGACCTTCCCCGAAGAAAGCTCCATAATTTCATTTCCCAGCCGTTTATGGGGAAAAGGAAAGGGCAGATCCTCCGCAGAAAGCCGGTGGGCAATGATGATATCCGTGAGGGATACGATCTCGGCGGCGCTCCGCCATTTGTGGAAATCCCGGGCCAGATCGTCCCCCAGGATAAGTCCCGGCTTTCCCTCGGGCCGGTATCGTTCCAGGATATCCTTAATAGTATCGATGGTGTAGGAAACCCCTTCCCGCCGGATTTCACCGTCTTCAATAGTAAGCCGTGAATCCGCAGGTATGGAGGCGATAAGCATATCCAACCTATCCTTAGCGGAGGCGCCCTGGGCATCGAGCTTAAAAGGGGAAGTATAGGCGGGTACCAGAATGACCCTATCATACCCCAGGGAGGAAAGGGCCGCATCCGCCAGAAAAAGATGGCCCATGTGGATGGGGTTAAAGCTGCCCCCCAGAATCGCGAATTTCAATTTTCCTTTTCCCCGGCGGCGGCCAATCGTCCCAGGCTGGCGGCCAGTTCCTCCAGCCCTTCCCCGGAAAACACCGAAATCCCCAGCACCGTCTCTTCGGGATACCGGGCCCTTAGTTCCCCCAGCCGTTCCGCCGTAGAAATATCCCCGCCATTTCCCAGATCGGTCTTAGTTCCAACCAGGAGCCGCGGCTTCTTGACCAGTTCCGGCGAAAAGGCATCCAGTTCTTTGTAAAGAATATCAAAGGCGGTGAGGTAATTATCCTGGGACAGGTCGATAAGAAAAACCAGGGCGGCGGTACGGGCAATATGCTTGAGGAACCGTATTCCCAGGCCGACCCCTTCCGAGGCTCCTTCGATGAGTCCCGGTATGTCCGCCAGGATGATGTCCCGGTCTCCCAGGGTAAGCACCCCCAGGTTTGGTATCTTCGTGGTAAATGGGTAGGGGGCAATTTTAGGCCGGGCATTGGTGAACCGATCCAGGAGGGATGATTTCCCCGCGTTGGGGAAGCCCACCAGGCCGATATCCGCCAGAACCTGTATCTCCACCCGGAGCCGCCGCTTTTCGCCGGGCTTTCCCGGCAGGGCTCTCCGGGGCGCCTGGGTTACCGAAGACTTGAAGTGGATGTTTCCCCAGCCGCCGTTGCCCCCCTTGAGGAACAGGAAGGACCCTTCCTGGCGGCCAAAATCCCGGATAATCTCCCCGGTCTCCGCGTCCTTGAGTACCGTTCCCGGGGGTACGGGTATCACCGTATCTTCCCCGTTGCGGCCATAACGCTGGGAGCCCTCTCCGTCCCGGCCGTTTTCGGCCTTGAAACTCTGCTTGTAGCGCAGATGGACCAGGGTGCGCAGGTTACGGCGGACCTCAAAGACCACCGCCCCGCCCCGGCCGCCATCGCCACCGGAGGGCCCGCCCAGGGGGACGTACTTTTCCCGCCGGAAGGCTACGCAGCCGTTACCTCCCGAGCCGGAGGAAACCTCGATCAACGCCTCATCGGCAAATTTATCAATCATAAATAAAAACGGCGTACCCCCCGGCACGCCGCGCGTTCATCATTGTCATCGAAGCTCCAATCCGCATTTCCGACAATCCGGGAACCGTCTGAGAAAATCTCAGAAGAGGGTTACCGGCTGCTATTCCACTACCGCAGGTACTACCCCGGCTAGTTTCCGGCCCCGGCGGGTAGTAAATGTCACGGTCCCATCGGCCAGGGCAAAGAGGGTAAAATCCCCTCCGCAGCCCACATTTGCGCCGGGATGAACCCTGGTTCCCCGCTGCCGTACGATAATGGTTCCCGCCTTTACCGGCTTCCCATCGGATGCCTTAACCCCAAGGTATTGGGGATTCGAATCTCTTCCGTTTTTAGCGCCGCTGCCGCCCCTTTTCCGAGCCATTTCATTCCTCCGTTGATATATGCATGGTACAATAATCCGGGTATTCCCCGGCGACCGATTTTAACCCTTCCAACAGGAAGGCGCCGGCTGCGGAAAGGAACTCCCTCCCTTGGCCGGTATAATCGATCTCTATTCTGACAATTCCCCGTTCAGGGGCTTCCCCCCGAACCGTGATCCCCTCCCGCTGGGAAAGGACCTGCAAGGCCGTCCTGGTTAAGACCGATACGGCGGCGCATACGATATCGCCGCCCTTCGGCCCCGCCCCGGCGTGGCCTTCGACCCGGCAGGACCTCAGTAGTCCCGCCTTATCCAAAGCCGCCTCGACACGTATCATCTAACCCTTGGTTCGAGGGCTAGGCCCCGATAATATCCTCAATCTTGATGATAGAATACTGCTGACGGTGCCCCTGCTTACGCCGGTAATCCTTCTTAGGCATATACTTAAAAACGATAATTTTAGGGTCCTTTCCATGGCTTTCCACCACCGCGGACACCTTGACGCCCTTTACATAGGGCGCCCCCACGGTCACTTCTGAAGCTCCATTGGCAACCAAAAGCACCGAATCGATATCCACTGCGGAACCGGGTTCGGCGTCGATCTTGTCAACCTTTAATATGGCCCCTTTCTCGGCCTTGTACTGTTTTCCCTTAAATTCAACCAAAGCGTACATGATATGTCATCCTTTCTTCAAAATACGAGTAATAGTAGTTTATACTACAAAGGGCTTTGGATAGTCAAGTGGGCGCATTGGCTAGTTTCGAAAAACGAAGGCTAGATCAATGTCACTAAATTGATTTATCATAAGAAAGTTGTCATGGATTAAAAAACCCTTGATATGTATCCTGCAAAACCAAATTGCCCGGTAAAATTCTGCACCTCACCGGTGTTATGTATAGATGAGATAAATTTGACCCTTAACGTCAGTGCTTATTCGTAGTTTGCTGATGAAGTTTTAATTTTTGAGGAGGAATTATGCTTCAACCTGTATTGGATTTTGCCATCAGATTGTATTTTCCCATACTTGGGGTTCTCGCCCTCTATTTTTTCGTACTTGCCACATCGAATATCCTGGAAATACGGAAAAATACCAAGCCCGCGGAATTGATCGACGGGCCCATGGTATCGGTCCTGGTCCCCATGCGGAATGAGGAACATAATGTAGAAATCTGTATCAATTCTCTGCGGGAACAGACGTACCGGAATTATGAGATTTTGATAATTGATGATAATTCCACCGACCGTACCCTGGAACTGATACAGAAGATGGCCCGGGAGGATACACGGATACATATCTATCAGGGTATGCCCCTGGCCGAGGGCTGGTTCGGTAAGCCCTATGCTATGCAGCAGTTAGCCCGGGAAGCACGGGGGGAAATCCTTATGTTTACCGATGCGGACACGGTCCACAGCCCTACCAGTGTTTCCTGGACGGTGACCAATATGTTTACCCTCCAGGCGGATTTAATCTCCGGTTTTACCGGACAGGTTTTTAAATCCTTTGGAGAGACGATAGTCGGCTCCCTGTTGTTCTTTATGACCGGCTTTATTATTCCCCTCTGGATGAACAAGTTTTCCAAAATGGGAAGTTTCTCCACCGCCGTTGGGCAGTTTATTGCCATTAAAAAAGAGGTTTTTGACCAAATCGGCGGTTATGAGCCCCTGAGACACAAGACCACCGAGGATGTATACCTGGCCCGGTATGTCAAAGAAATGGGGTACAAGACCTTTTTTCTGGACATAAAAGGCCATATTCAATGCCGGATGTACCCGGGATACACCGCGGCGGTAGAGGGGATCGGCAAAAATATCTACGATTTTTTTGGAAAAAACCCGGTCATTGTTTCGATAGTAGCGGTGTTGGTACTGCTCTTCCTCTTCCTTCCCGCTCCTATGTTTTTTGTCAGCCTTGTTCGGGGCAGCCATTGGGCGCTGAACTTTATCACCATTGATTTTATCTACACCCTGACCTGGACCCTGCTTTTCCTTGACCGGCAGCAGCCCTGGTACTATGGATTTCTTTGGCCCTGCATTTTCCTGAACCTTTTTTACATGATAATCTGGTCCTGGTTTAAGACCGTTTCCGGCCAGGGTTTTTATTGGAAAGACCGGTTGGTTGGTTAGCAGCCCGGCTGCGAAGGGAGATCATGCGGTATCAACGGGGCAGACCTTTAATCAATACATCCCTTCCCTTTCGTATTGCCTCGGCGCTGGTTTTTAGTATCATTTGGCCGCTGGTTCAATTCATTAATTCCCTGCTCTATTCTACCGCCTGGAAAAACCGGGTGAAATTGTTTCGCCTTAAGCGGGCTATCCTGGTATCGAACCATACCACCCCCCTGGACCCCCTCATGGTTGCCGGTATGATTCTTCCCTACCGTACCTGGCATACCCTTCTGGAAGCGACCGTAGAAGCCCCGGTGGTGGGTACCTTTACACGGCTGCTTGGCGGTATTCCCCTGGCGCCGGGAGCCCGGGGTTTAAAACAGATCCTGGAGACCTGCGATACCGCTTTCCGGTACAAGAAATTTATCCATTTCTACCCCGAAGGGGAATGTTACCTCTATAACCAGCAAATCAATGAATTTAAGCCCGGGGCCTTCCTTATCGCTGCGGAACTGGATCTTCCGGTGGTCCCCCTGGTAACGGTGATGTCCGAGGGACTCTTTAAAGCTCCGTCGTTTTGGAGCAGAAAGCGGCCCAAGGAAACATTGGTGACCCTGGACCCGGTTTATCCTTCACAATACATCCGGCGGAACGAAGCGGGGGAAATTGAAAAAACTTCGGTGCGGGAATTTGCCGAAGCGGTACGGCGGATCATGCAGAACGAAATTACCCGGCGGGGGGGCAGTTCCGCCTTTTACCGGGGAAAAATGGAACGGGTAAAGGGTATCAACGGGTAACGGGGAAACTACCCCAGGGCCACATCGAGGATCATCATTAAGAGGAAACCGGCCATAACGGCCATGGTTCCGGCGTTGGAATGTTCCCCCAGGTGAGCCTCGGGGATGAGCTCCTCCACCACCACATAAAACATGGCCCCCGCGGCAAAGGACAGGAGCCAGGGCATGTAGGGTGCGATAAGGGCCGCAATGAATACCGTGAGAAGACCGAAGATGGGCTCCACCACCCCCGAAAGACAACCCACAAAGAACGCTTTAACGCTGCTCATCCCTTCCTGCCTTAAAGGGAGGGCCACCGCTGCGCCTTCGGGAAAGTTTTGTATACCAATCCCCAGGGCCAGGGCAATGGCGGAGATATACATGGAGGGATCCTCGCTATGCTGGGCCGCTAATGCAAAGGACAGGCCCACCGCCATCCCTTCGGGGATATTGTGCAGGGTTACCGCAGAAACAAGCAGGGTGGTCCGCTTCATGGAAGAAGAAGGTCCCTCCCGGGTGTTGGTTTCGGGGTGTAAATGGGGGATCAGGCGGTCAAGGAGGAACAGAAAAAGGACCCCGATAATGAAGCCGCCGGCGGCAGGAACCCACCCTACCCCGCCTTTGGCTTGCGCCTCCGCAATGGCCGGAACCAGGAGGCCAAACACCGCTGCGGCAACCATGATGCCCGCCGCGAATCCCAGGAACAGGGTCTGCAGGATCCTGCCGGTCTGCTTGCGGAAGAGGAAAACCATAGCTGAGCCCAGACAGGTCATGAAAAAAATGAAGCCCGTACCGGCGGCAACCCATAGTAGTTCACGCATGGTTTAAGTATAGGGTCTTCGGGGCTGGGCTGCCAGTTCTAAATTAAGAATAACGGGGGCATCCCTCCCACTGTCTTTACCAAACCGCCTGTCAGTTCTTCCTTCTTCATCCGTGAGGTCCGCGGTTAATCCCCTTCGTATTGTAACCTGTACAGCCCCGCATACAAGCCATTTTGGGCTATCAGTTCCCGGTGGGTCCCCTGCTCTACCAGGCGGCCGCCGGAAAGGACGAGGATACGGTTGGCGTGGCGTATGGTGGAGAGCCGGTGGGCGATGACAATGGAGGTGCGGTTTGCCAGGACCCGCTGAAGGCCCAGTTGGATCAGATGTTCCGTTTCCGTATCAACGGAACTGGTGGCTTCGTCTAAGATAACCACTGCGGGGTTGTGGGCAATGACCCGGGCAAAGCTGATGAGCTGCCGCTGGCCCGAGGATATATTGGCGGCCCCTTCGGAAAGCTTGGTCTGATAGCCTTCACTGAGGCGGGAGATAAATTCGTGGGCATGGACAGCCTTGGCGGCTTCTTCCACCTGCTCGTCCGTGAGGGGCAGCCCCAGGCGTATGTTATCCGCCACGGCGCCTGAAAACAGGAACACATCCTGCAAAACCGGAAGCACCGAGCGGCGCAGCTCCCCCAGGGGGATGTCGGTAATGGGGATGCCGTCCAGGGTAATGCGCCCGGAATTGATATCCCAGAGCCGGGCAAGCACATTAGTAATAGTAGTTTTCCCCGCGCCGGTATAGCCCACAATGGCTATCATCTCACCGGCCTTCACCGTAAAGCTCAGATCCTTGAGTATCGCTTCCCCGTCTTTGTAGGAAAACTGCACATTTTCAAAGGCAATATCCCCGCGTATGGAACCTTCAACGGAATGGGTTCCCGTATTGGGGATGTGTTCGTCCGTATCCAGGAGCTTAAAGACCCGCTCCCCCCCGGCCATGGCGGACTGGAGGAGGGTATACTTTTCCGAAATATCCATCACCGGGGCGTAGAACATGGCCACCAGATTGATAAACGCAATGAGCACCCCCAGGGAAAGGGAAAGGTTAAAGACCATGTTGGCGCCAACCACGATCACCGCCGCTGTCGTAAGGGTGGAGAGGAATTCTACCAGGGGCCTGAAGGTAGCAAAAACGTACATTTCTCCCAGGTTGGCGTCCAGGAGTTCCTTATTCCGTTCCGCAAATTCCCTGCCGCTTTTTTTTCCGCCCCGGAAAAGCTGCACCACCTGGATTCCGGAGATACGCTCCGAAAGGTAGGAGTTTACCCGGGAAGATGCGACCCGCTGCTGCCGGAAGGCGTCCCTGGCCTTTAGGCGGCTCACCGCGGTGATCCCCAGTACCGGGGGCAGGAGCAGAAGAACCACCAGGGCCAGTTTGGGGGAAAGCATAATAAGGACCGCCAGTACCCCAATCATTACAGAAAGGTCCTTGAGGAAGGCCACGAGGACGGTGGTAAAAAATTCGTTCAGGGTTTCCACATCCCCGGTAAGCCGGGTAACGATCCTGCCCACCGGATGCCGGGACAGAAACGCGGTGGACTGGGAGGCGGTTTTTTTAAACAGCGCCAGCCGCATTTCCTTCATGGCCCGCTGTCCTATGAGGGAGGTAGTCCAGGTTTGGAAAAATGTACAGACAAAGACCAGGGTAAGGATGATAAACATCTCCGTTACCGTAAGGAGTATGCGGGAAAAGTCCCTGCTCCGCACTGCCCGGATTTGGTCAACCGGCAGGGCGTAGAGGTCGGCGGTTCTTATGGCCGCAGTTTCAGCGCCGGCGGGTGTTTTGCCCCGGAGGAAAAGTTCACCCCGGCTTTCCATTACCGCCATGGCGGGATCATCCGGCTTCAGGGTAAAGGCATACCACTGGCCGCTGTCCAGGATACCCGCAGACCGCAGTTCCCCCTCCGCCGCGGCGGTGATGCTTCGGGACGGACCGGCAAGGAAAGACCGGCCCTGGGGTATAAAGAGATTTGTCCCAACCGCAATACTGCGCTTAGTATTATTGAGCTGCTCCAAGGATCTTTGCGCCTCCGGAGAGAGACCGCTGTTTCCGTCTTGGCGAAGGAGGAGGGACCGGGCCAGGATTGAATCGTCTATGAGCCGCTGCTGGATAACGGGGATGCCCAATTCGCCCAGGGTAGAAAGGGCCAGGGTAAAAAGCATGGCGAAGCTCAAAAGACGGTAGGGTTTTATGTAGCCCATGATGCGCCGGACCAGGCCGCTGTCGTAGCCCTTCACCACATCTTCGCTTTCAAAATAATCAGCCATGGCCCTCTCCCTGCTCCAGCCGCTGCAGCTCCGCCATCTTCGCGTAGAAGCCGCCCTTTTCAAGCAGCTCCCGGGGGGAACCGCTTTCTACAATCCGGCCCTGTTCCAGTACCAGCACAATATCTGTGTAGGCAAGGGTGGAGACCCGGTGGGAAACTATCACCGCAGTAGAACCACGGCTTCCTTGGATTTTCCGTTCCCGTTGCTCCAGAAGACCCCGGAGTATCCGCTTTTCCGTTTCCGCGTCCACCGCGGAAAGAGAATCGTCCAGAACAAGGATTTCGGCGTCCATAATTAAAGAACGGGAAATGGCGGTCCGCTGTTTTTGCCCACCCGAAAGGGTAAGCCCCCGCTCACCGATGGTGGTTTCCCATCCCTGGGCAAAGCCCGCCAGGTCCCGGTCCAGGGCGGCCAGTTCTGCGCTTTCCCTGATACGGGATTCGTCGGCTTCCTCAAGGCCGTAAGCAATGTTACGGCCTATGGAATCCGAAAAGAGGTAGCTGTCCTGGGGGGTCACCGCGAAAAGGGCGCGCAGTTCCTCCAGGTCCCATTCCCGCACATCCACGCCGCGCACAAATACTGCACCGGGCGGGGGATCCACCATACGGGTCATGGTTTTGAGCAGCGTGGTCTTTCCCGAACCGGTACGGCCCAGGATGCCCACCCAGCTGTTCCGGCCTATGTTCAGGGTGATATCCTCCAGAACATTCGCATCGCCGTAGGCAAAATTCAGGTTCCGTATTTCAATTTCGTTTACCCCAAGCCCCGGTTCCGGCCGCCTCACCACCGCGGGGGAAACGATGGAGGGTTTCGTCTCCAGTACGGAGTTCACCCGGCCCAGACTCACGGCGCCCCGCTGTATCATATTTACCATGAACCCCGCGCCCATTAGGGGCCAGATAAGCATTTGAAAATAGCTGAACAGGGCCACCAGTTCCCCGGGGCTCATAAGACCCTCCACCACCCGGCGGCCCCCCACCAGGAGGAGGATCAGGGAGGTGAGTCCCGAAAGGAAGGTGATGAGAGGAAAAAATAACCCGAAGGTCTTGACCAGGACCATATTGGCGTCCCGGTAATCGTCATTGGTGTCCGCAAATTTTTTGATGAACCACCATTCCTTCACAAAGGATTTGATAACCCTGATACCGGCAAAGGTCTCCTGGACCGTATCGCTCATGGCGGAGTAGGTTTCCTGCGCCCTCTGGAACTGCTTTCCCACCCTATGCCCAAAGAGGAGTATCAGTACCGTAACAGGAAGCAGGGGAATTACCGCGAAGGCTGCGGTCCGGGCATCCTGGATAAAGATAATAATCAGGATTGCTGTGGCAAGAACCGTACCGTCCACCAGGGCCACGAGTCCCATGCCGATAGCCGTCCGTACCGCCCCTACATCACTGGTGGATTTTGCCATGAGATCCCCGATTTTGTTTTCCTGGTAAAAATCGTAGGACAGAATAAGGAGATGATCGAAGAGCCTGCCCCGCAGTTCCGTCTCTATGCGCCGGGAGGAACCATGGATAAAATAACGCCAGAGGAAACGCCCCCCGCAGACAAGGAACATACTCCCGACCATACCGAGACAGAGAAGAAAAATATGATTTCCAACAGCATTGCTGCTGCCAGCGCCAGCAATGCTGCCGGTGGCAGCAAGACTACCAAGGGAAATCAAATCCACCGCCTGGCGCATAAGCTGGGGGATCAGCACCTGGGCGGCATCTACCAAGAGGAGACAGAGAAAACCCAGGATATACTGCCTGCGGTACCGGGCAAGGTAGGGAAGAATGGTTTTGTATTCCCAGAGGGATGTCCTATTCTTCGGTATCGCTGTCATCTTCATCCTGTATTCTTTTTGGAGGGGCCATCGTATTCTTCTTAACATCCGCTTCAAGCTTGGCAGTCCAAATATCCAGTTTTTTCTTGGTCATCTCCGTCTCTTCCCTGGGTCCCAGGACGCTGTAGAGCCTGCGAAGGGCCGAAAGAAAATGTATCCCCATATTAAAATCTTCAACATTCTTTGTGGATAATTCGTATTTTTCCCGGTACCGGTCCGCCGTCTGGGCCAACAGTTTCTTTATCAAGCGCAGATGGTATACCGTGGGTTCATATTCCGGAGAGCGGGGATCCGTATTGACCACCGCCTTTTTCAAATCCATGATATTTTTTGCCACCGTCGCAAAACGCCCCTCAAGTTCAACGAAGGACCACCGCCATTTTGTATTATCCCCATAGGCATCTTCCACAAGCTGGAGCGCAAGCCCAATCTTGCGGACAAGCAGGTAACGGGCAGCGGCATCCAGAGGAGCGATCCCGGCGAGTTTTTCCTCGTAATCCGAGAAGGGGGCGTCAACATGATTACTCACCACCCTTTCCAGGTAGATGATACATTTGTAAAGAGATTTTCGGGCGTTGTTGAGGGCTTCCTCGTTTTTTGCGCCCAGTACAACCTGGGAAATGCCGTTCACAATAATATAGTTAGAAGTAAGGCTGAGCATATCCTCAGCAAGGGCGACCCGTTTCATACCCGCTTCCTCGCTATCCTGACGGATCTGGGACATGGTTTCCTTTTCCCGGCTCAGGAGTTTATTAATAGCCTCGTTAAAACCACCGATCCGTTCCAAATACCGGCGCAGTTCAATGCTGGAAGTCTTCGCCATTGTATCCTCATTTCTTGTATTTCTTCAGCAATTCATCCGCATGGGCCAGGGCTGCCGCACCCCCGGCGTCTCCCGCCAGCATCCTGGCAATTTCCCCCCGGAGCGTATCGGCGGCCAGCACTGAAATTACGGTGGTGGTCCTGCCTCCCCCGGTCTTTTTCTCAACCTTCAGATGATTATCCGCCCGAACGGCGATGCTGGCAAGATGGGTTACACAGAAAATTTGTTTAATGCCGCCGATCTTCCGGAGGTAGTCCCCCACCGCCAGGGCAACCTCTCCTCCTATACCGGTGTCGATCTCATCGAAAACCAGGGTTTCCTGAGAATCGGAGATTCTCTTCGAATCAGAGATTCGCTGCGAATCGGAGACAGCCCCGGTATGTTCCCCGGTAAGCGCCGTTTTGATTGCCAGCATCACCCGGGAAAGTTCCCCCCCGGAGGCGATACGGGACAGATCCTTTAAAGGCTCCCCGGCATTGGCGGAGATGAGAAATTCTACATCCTCCGCGCCCCAGGGACCGATTACCATGGATGTCTTTTGCTGCTCTTGCCCCCGGTTATTCACCCCTACCTCAAAACAAGCGTTGGGCATACCAAGGCTCTTGAGGATAACACTGATCCTATCCCCCAGTTTAGCCGCGGCGGAACGTCGTTTTGCACCCAGTGCCGAGGCCCGGCCGGCAAGGTCCTTTTCCAGAAGGGCAATTTCCGCGCCCAGTTTTCCCCGGTTTTCCTCGGCATTGGAAAGGGCGTCAATCTCCGCCTCCGCAGCATTCCTGTAGGCCAGTATGCCGTCTTCCTCGGCCCCGGAAGCCGCCCCCCCCCCGTATTTCTTCCGCAGCCGGTACAGCAG
Organism: Treponema primitia ZAS-1; assembly: GCF_000297095.1. Lineage (NCBI taxonomy): Bacteria > Pseudomonadati > Spirochaetota > Spirochaetia > Treponematales > Treponemataceae > Treponema > Treponema primitia. The sequence goes on from NZ_AEEA01000058.1 coordinate 174,634, forward strand.
GGCGAGCCGTTCCTCCACTTCCTCCAGCCGGCCCGGTTCGTAGCGAAGCACATCACGGTAGGAGCGGAATTCCTCCGCCAGATCCTCCGCCTCGTAGTAGAGATTCTCCATACGCTGCTGCATGGCCGAAAGTTCCCCATCAATGGTGGCGGCATTATCCATTGCCGTACGGACACGCCGGCCTAGGGACAACACCGAAGGTTCATCTTCAAACAGGGCGGCGGCGGCGGTATTTACCTGCCCCGCTAATTTTTCAAAGGAAGCCAGCCGTTTGGATTCGGTCTCCAGTTCCCGGCTCTCCCCGTTTTTCACCGCCGCCTTGTCGATTTCTTCAATAGAGTAACGAAGTATCTCCAGCCGGGCGTCCCGGTCCCGCTCATTGGCGGCGGATGTTTCCAGGGTCCTCTTTTTATCCGCCAGGTTCAGGAATATTCCGTTAAACTGGGCGGCCTCGTTCTCAAGACCGGCGAAGCGGTCCAGATATTTTCGATGTATTTCCTTATGCAGCAAGGATTCGTGGGAATGCTGACCGTGGAGATCAAAGAGGAGGCCCATACATTGTTCCAGATCATTCCGGCTAAGGGGCGCATCCTGTATATATATTGAAGAACGCCCCGAAGTTTTTATATTCCGCCGGACGATGATACGCCCATCCTCTGCTGCAATATCCCGGCTTGCAAGCCAGTCCAGCACATCCCGGTTATCCTCCCGAATGGAAACCACCGCCGATACCGAAGCCTCCTCGCTGCCGGTGCGGATCACCGAAATATCCGCCTTGGCGCCCAGGAGAAAACTCAGGGCGCCCACAATGATGGACTTCCCCGCCCCGGTTTCCCCGGTGAGGATATTAAGGCCCCCCTCAAAGGATACCGAAAGATTGTCGATCAGGGCGTAGTTGCGAACATTAAGTTCCTCAAGCATGGCCCACCTCGCCGGTTAAGGATCCGCCGGACCAGTTGAGCTTGGTACGCAGCGCCCGGTAAAAGCCCTCCCGGTCCGAAGCAATGAGCAGGGCGTCCCGGGGCGCCCGGCGTATGAAGATCCGGTCCCGGGGTTCCAGGGATTCCGTAACCTGGCCATCCACGGTGAGGAGTATGCCGCTCCGCTGTTCGCTTTCCAGTTCCACGATCACCGTTTCGTGGGCGGGTACCACCATAGGGCGGTTGGACAGGGTAAAGGGACAAAGGGGGTTGATAATCACCGCCGCCAGTTCCGGGTCCAGAATGGGCCCCCCGGCGGCTACCGAGTAGGCGGTGGAACCGGTGGGAGTAGCCACGATAAGTCCATCGGACCGGTAATGCCCCAGGCGTATGGGGTCCCCCTTGCCGGGCTCCGAAACGGATTCAACCCCCATGCTTAAAAGCTTGGCTATCCCCAGGGCGGAAATCACCGCATCGTTCAGACAGGTATCCCGGGCTATGGTTTTACCCTGCCGTTCTACCCGAACCTCCAACATGAGCCGGCGGGAAAGGGCCGCCTCCCCCCGGAGCCATGCCTCAAAAACCTGTACCCATGCCTCCGGGTGGACTGCGGCGATAAAGCCCAGGGAGCCCAGGTTTACCGGGAAAATAGGAACCCCCAGGGGCGCCAGAGTCCGGGCAGCGTAGAGGACCGTGCCGTCCCCGCCCAGGCTGAAACAGCAATCGTACTCCCCATCGGGTTTAAAATCACCCTGGCCATCGAAGAAAAAGGAGTGGGTTTTTATATCCCGGCGGCGCAGTTCCGTCTCAATCGTTTTGCCCAGGGACCGGGAGTTTTCTTTGAGGATGTTAACAATCAACAATGCCCGTTTGATTTCTCCCATCCTGCGATCCTTACTTATGGAAGGGTCAGAATGAGCTTGGAGACCTTCTCTATATCCGGCCCGCTGAGCCGGGGGTAGAGGGGAAAGAGGGCAGTCCTGAGAGACAGGGAATAGGATTCCGGACAAAGTTCGGTAGGAACCTGGCCGGCGCCCATAAGGCTATCCTCCAGGGCGCTTTCCACGGCGATATCCTTCCGCTTGGCATAGGCCTTTACATCCTTCATGCCGGTCTCCAGGACCAGGGAGAAGGCGTAGTTATTGTATTCGAAGGTATCATTTTGAACAAAACGCTTGTGCCGGGTGCGGAGACTCGCCTGGGCATAGAGCTTGGCGATTTCCCTCCGTTTTTCCAGGTTCCGCGACGCTTCCCGGAACTGGACCACCGCCATGGCGGCGTTCATATCCGGTAACCCGTACTCCGGGGGCAGTTCCGCATAGTTCCGCAGTACCCCCGCATCCCGGCGGCTCATGGCGTAGAGCAGGGCCCCTCCCCCGGCGGTAAGCAGGTCCTTTTCTTCCAGCCCCAGTATGGTGAGCGCCCCGGAAGGATAGGGCGGCTCCGGCGGAGCTTGGGTAGCGGCAGCCTCGGCGGCAGCGGCTTCAGCAGCGGCGGGACCCAGGGGCCGTTCGGCGGACAGGGCGCCATAGCTCTGGGACCGGTCTTCAATAACAGGCAGCCCCAGGCCAAGGATGCCGGCCATATCCGGCACATAGCCCAGGGTATGGTGCAGAACAATGCACCGGGCAACTGGCCCGCCGGGCCGGGAACGGGCAGCCTCAATGGTTTCCGGGCCCATGGAGGCCGACGAGGGCATCACATCCGCATAAACGGGAACCAGGCCGAGATCTTCGATCACCTGTTTGTAATATCTTGGGGAAAGGGCGGAAATAATCACCCCCTGTCCCTGCTCTAAATTGAGGGTACGCAGGGCAAGGAAAAGAGCGATAGCGGGACTCCGCAGGGCCAGGGAATAATCAAACTGAAGCCGTTCCTTGGCAATCTGAACAAGATGTTGGGCGTGTTCCCCGGGACCGATCTTATCCTCCACCAGGGCGGTAAGAACCGCGTCCATCTCTTTCCGCCTGATGGTCGGAGAGTAAACTTCAATTTTCATGTAATTACCTCGGGTGTCGGAGGACTAAAGTCCATTAGCGTTTATTAAGATCCGCGATTTTCTGTAGTTCCTTAGCATTAAAGAGGTCCCGTATATTCAGGATGATAAGGTACCCATGATCCTGCCGGACGACTCCCTTTATATACTCCGCCCCAATACCGCTGAGCATCTGGGGCGGCGGCTGAATTTCTTCCTTCTCAATAGTCACCACCCGGGAAACCCGGTCTATGATTACCCCCAGTTTCATCCCATCGATATCGAGGATAATAAAACCGGACAGCAATTCATCTTCCTCGGAGCTAATCATCCTTTTTAGGTGGAACCGTTTATGGAGGTTGATAATCGGAATTATCTCACTGCGGAGATTAAAAATACCTTCAACATAACCAGGAGCATTGGGAATAGCCCTGATTTCCTGGACGCGGACGATTTCTTTTACGTCCATTATATTAATCCCGTATAATTCTTCCCCAAGCTGAAAGGTAACTAATTGATTCTGGTCAGCCATTGCAACTCCTGGCGGTTCCTATTGAAACCGCATTGTTCCTTACCATCTACTGTACTATCGAAATCATCTTTCTTCAAGTCTTTCGGGATAATTCGCCGACTTATTCAAGAAAAAGCGTGTGGGCAGCGCAAATTGCCGAAGCCAGGGCGTCTGCGGCGTGATCCGGTTTCGGGATATCCTCCAGCCCCAGGATAAACCTGACCATTTCCTGAACCTGGGATTTATCCGCCCTAGCCGCCCCGGTTACGGCCTGCTTTATCGCATTGGGGGTAAATTCCCGTACCCGCAGCCCCCATTCCGCCAGGGCCATACCGAGCACCCCCCGGGCTTCCGCCACCGGCATGGCGCTGGACACATTCCTGGCGAAATAAAGGGTTTCCATGGCGGATTCGGCAGGCTCATAGGCCGCCAGGACCTCTTTAAATGCCGTATAAATCGAAAAAAGGCGTTCCGCCTGGGGGCGATCCGCCTTGGTTTCAATACATCCATGGGCGATATGCCGAATCCGGCTGCCCCCAATCTCCACAAGCCCCCAGCCGACGGAGGACAAGCCCGGGTCGACCCCCAGGATACGGCGTACCTTCCCGGTCCGCGCCGCCTGCCCGGCTAGGGCCAGCAGCCCGGACTTCTTACTCCGACTCAAAACCTTCGGGTATTTCCAGGTTGGAATACACGTTCTGCACGTCCTCGTTTTCTTCCAGCCTATCGATAAGCTTGACCACCTTGCCGGTGGCATCCCCCTCAAGGGCTACCTCGGCTTCGGCAACCATGCTCACCTCGGCGCTCATGGTCTCGATACCCTTTTCGTTTATCACGGTAAGCACCGACTCAAAGTCTTCCGGGGAGGTGGTAATCTCGATAATCCCATCGGAAAGGGCCACATCCTCGGCGCCGCCGTCAATAGCGATCTCCATGATCTGGTCTTCGGTATACTTGTCCCCATCAACGGTGATGATCCCCTGGCGCTTGAAGAGCCGGGAAACCGATCCGGAGGTGGCAAGCTGCCCACCCGCCCGGGTCAGCATATTGCGTATATCCGCGGCAGCCCGGTTTTTATTGTCCGTCAGGACCTCGATAAAGATCGCCACCCCGCCGGGGGCATAGGCTTCGTAGATCAGCTCTTCGTAGTTGACCCCTTCCAACTCGCCGGTACCCTTTTTGATGGCCCTGTCGATGTTATCCTTGGGCATATTAGCGCCCCGGGCCTTGAGAATAGCGGTCCGTAAACGCGGATTTGCGTCGGGACTCCCCCCGCCCATCCTGGCGGCAATGGATATTTCCTTGATCAGCTTGGTAAAAATTTGGCCGCGTTTTGCATCGGCGGCGCCTTTTGCGTGCTTAATAGTCGCCCATTTACTATGGCCGGACATGATAACTCCTTGTAAGTCTTATATTTGGTTAGTGTAGCAAGAAAGCGGCGCTCTGTCCAGTGGGTGGGAAATATCCCTTTTTCTTTGTACTTTGTCGGCAAAACGGGCGTGGGGAGTGGTGCACCCGTCTTCATGTGCATGTAGAATTCACTTACGGAGCCCCTTCGGGTCTCCTCCAGTGAGGAATTCCATATACATGAAGGCGGGCGTACCCCTCCCCACGCCCGCCGATGTCACATAATAAGAAGAAGGGGTATTTACCGGGGGGATCACATACTGGAGTGGCACCTTTAGGAGGTATTCGATGAAAAATTTTGCAGTAACCCTGTTTTTTTACTGCCCTTTCCTTCCCGGTATGCGGCCAGTCCGGAGATAAAACAGCGGCCGGCGGCGCTGCGTTGCCTATGAACAGGGCTTAGGCTGGGCGGGCAGGGCTGCCAAAATTTCGTATTGTCCCTTGAAATCAGGATAGGCCGGGTTTTAACCTCTGGATATTTCACAAAGGTAATAAAAAAACCGGTCTATTACTAAACCGGTCAATATCAAAGGAATAATAGGATATAATTATTCAAAAAAAGAGTCTTGAATAACAACATTTATAATTTGTTTACCATCACAGATTCCAACTATGGTGATTGTTTGTCCCTTGTCCAGATCACCAAGTTTTTCTGCTTCAGCTGTTTTGAAATAAACTTGTACCCCAGTCATTCCATACGCATCGGCATTAAACTTTATATATGCCTTATCCAAAATATCTTTTCCGATGTCGCCAACCTCGCCACTGATCCTAACGGCCTTGCCTTTATAGTTTGTATAAGCTTTAATTTCGTTGCTTTCATAGGCATCATAAAGTTCTTTGGGCGATATAGTAATTGCTTCAGAAGCCATTTTAGCAGCATCCTGTCCGCCAGTTGCATCCCTAACGGCATCCTTTACCAACTTGCTATCACTAGCAACGTCTACGACAGCTTTAGTAACTGCTGTACAGGTATATACCGAATACCCAATAACAATGGCGATGATGGCGGCGGAAAACGCCCTTGCGCAGTTGCAGGAGACTGTCGCCGCCAACATCGAGCGGGTTGTCGCTGATGCGGTGGAAAAGACCCTTTCCAAAAAACACCCCTAATCGTTCCCACTAGGAGTCATATCCTCTAATCCCAGAGACATAGCTCTAACGGCAACGCTAGGCGCCATAGGCGTTTACTATAAAATCTTAGCCAGAATTTCCGGGTTATTGACGATGTAGTTTAATACGTCCCCCATTGTTCCGGTATAACCTTTCCCCAGGGCCTTGTATTTTGCCAGGGCTTCCGGTTCTATCCGAAGGGCAATTACTGGTTTTGTGTCCTGTTTGCTTTTCCGGCTCCGAAGTTCGCGAGCCAGGACGGCGAATTCCTCCAGCGCTTCCGGGGTAGATTCCGGGTTGTCTTCGTCGTATATAACCGGGTGCTTTTTTGCTTTCTCTTCCCCCCTTACCGCAAAACCGACAGGGGATCAATCGCCCGCTCTTGGTAGTAAACCGAAAAATGCAAAAGGGGCCCGGTTGACAATCCGGTATTTCTCGAGAGGGCTATGGTTTCCCCCTGGGCCACGCGCCGGCCCTTTGCAGCCACAACTTCGTCAAGCTGGGCATACTTGAAAATCATTTTTGCCGGAAAGATGACAGTCACCTTTCCGGCAAGTGACCCCCACCGGTAAATACCCCTTCTTCGTACTATGTGACATCGGCGGGCGGGGGGAGGGGTACACCACAGGGGGAGGTCTTTGGAGACCAGCTTATGGAACAAGGCCATACTCTGGAACAGATAAAGGCAAAACTGGCTAGAGCCACTTAAGTGAGTGGGCCAATTCGGTGGCCGGTACCATTTTCCGCTGTCAGGCATCTTTTTGTCTCCTAAATATCCTATATCTTCGTGCAAATAACTTGATATGCACGAAGATATAGGATATATTTATTATTAAGGTGGTCATTATGGCAGAAACTATTAATGTAACCGTAAGGCTGGATCGTGATATTAAGGAACAAGCCGAAACTATGTTTAATGGCTTCGGGATGAACCTGTCCACAGCGGTCAATATATTTGTACGCCAGTCATTGCGGCAAGGTAAAATTCCTTTTGAAATTTCCGATCCCTATTACAATGAAAAAAACATGGAACGGCTAAAACAATCCATAGCAGAATTTACCACCGGAAAAGTGGTAGAAAAAACCATGGATGAATTAGAAGCAATGGAAAATGCGTAAGATTTTTTCAGAAAGTGGTTGGGAGGATTATCTTTATTGGCAAACGCAGGATAAAAAAATGCTAAAAAGGATAAACCAACTAATAAAAGACATTGACCGCGATCCATTCGGCGGCATCGGTAAGCCGGAACCACTGAAAGGAAATTATTCCGGCTATTTGAGTCGCCGGATTAATGAAGCTAACAGGTTAATATATCGCATTAGTCAGGACATCCTTGAGATCCATCAATGTAAAGGGCATTACGATGACAAATGAAAAAAGGCGAATAAGTATTTGTTCCTTTGCACGCCTTTGCGGTTAAAAATCCGTATGTTTATGATGTTGTTCCAGGGCTTTCACAAAGGGTTAAACAAAACTAAAACAAACAGATAAAAAAATAAATGCGAAAATTATCATAAGTTGCATCAAAACAGTACAAACACATCTATCTTTGCTTCATATTGACGATGATTATTTTTCTTGACGATTCCTTTCCGGCGGGCTTACAATAACTGTCATGAGAGGTATCAAGTATGGAGAAAAAGACGCTTACTATAAACGGACAGCCTCGCACATTAATTGTTGACGGCGAGTCCACGCTGGCAGAGACGCTGCGAAAACAGCTCCTCTTAACGGGCTGTAAAGTTGGGTGCGGCAACGGTCAATGCGGCGCCTGTTCGGTCATTATCAGCGGTAAGGTGGTACGGGCCTGTACCCGTAAAATTAAAACCCTTGGGGAAGATGACGCCATCGAAACCATTGAGGGAATCGGTACCCCGGAAAATCTACATCCCCTGCAGCTTGCCTGGATGGCCCACGGATGCGCCCAGTGCGGGTTCTGTTCTCCGGGTTTTATCCTGTCCGCAAAACAACTCCTCACGGAAAACCATAGCCCCACCCGGGACGAGGTTCGCGCCTGGTTCCAGAAGCATCGTAACGCCTGCCGCTGTACCGGCTACAAGCCATTGGTAGACGCCGTGATGGACGCCGCCAAGGTACTTCGGGGCGAACTGCAGAAGGAAGATTTGCTCTTCAAACCGGTGGGCAACAATATCACCGGAACCTATTACCACCGCCCCTCTGCAAAGGCGAAGGTTACGGGCAAATGGGACTTCGGCGCCGACATGGCCCTGCAGATGCCCGCAGGAACACTGCACTTAGCGTTGGTGCAGGCCGAAGTTTCCCACGCGAAGATTAAGGGCATCGACACCAGCGAAGCTGAAAAGATGGAAGGGGTTTACAAGGTTATTACCCACAAGGATGTAAGCGGCAAGAACCGGATCACCGGTCTTATCACCTTCCCCACCAATAAGGGTGATGGCTGGGACCGGCCCATACTCTGCGACGAAAAGGTATTCCAGTACGGAGACGCCATCGCCATCGTAGCCGCCGACACGGTGGAACAGGCCAGGGCTGCGGCGAAGAAAGTGAAGGTAGACCTGGAACTACTCCCCGCCTATATGAGCGCCCCAGCGGCCATGGCGGATGACGCCATCGAAATTCATCCCGGAACCCCCAACGTATATTTCCAGATCAACAACAAGAAGGGCGCCGAGACCAGGGACATCATAGCCAAGGCGCCCAACGTAGCGGAGGTTTCATCCTACTGCTCCCGGCAGCCCCACCTGCCCCTGGAACCGGACTGCGGCCAGGCATACATCGACAGCGAAGGCCGGCTGACCATCCACTCCAAGTCCATCGCCATCCACCTCCACGCGGCCATGATCGCCGCCGGAATCGGCATTGAGCTTGACAAGCTGCGGCTGGTGCAAAACGGCTCGGGGGGTACCTTTGGGTACAAGTTCTCCCCCACCATGGAAGCCCTGGTCGGCGTAGCCTGTCTTGCCTGCGATAAACGCCCGGTCTCCCTGGTCTACAATATGCACCAGATGATCACCTACACCGGCAAACGTTCCCCCACCTTCATGAACCTGAAGGTCGCGGCGGATAAGGACGGCAAGGTATTGGCCCTGGAAGGAAAGAACATCCTCGACCACGGACCCTATTCCGAGTTCGGCGATCTCCTCACCCTGCGGCTGGCCCAGTACCACATGGCCGGTTACGATGTGCCCAATATCCGCACGGAAAACTACACCGTTGCTACCAACCACGCCTGGGGTTCCGCATTCCGCGGCTACGGCGCACCGGAAGCGGAGCTTGGATCAGAAATACTGATGGATATCCTGGCGGAAAAAGTCGGCGTCGATCCCTTTGAGATCCGCTACAAGAACATCTACCGCCCGGGGTGTACCAATATTACCGGTCAGACCCCTGAGGTATTCTCTTTGCCGGAATTGATGGACAAGGCAAAACCGCATTACTACGCCGCCAAGGCACGGGTAAAGGAACTGAACGCCAAGGGCGGGAAGCTGAAATACGGGGCGGGGATCGCCATCGGCGTATACGGTTGCGGCCTTGACGGCACGGACTCCTCCGCCGCCTGGGTTGAACTGCAAAGCGACGGCAGCGTAAAGGTCGGATCCAGCTGGGAAGACCACGGACAGGGCGCGGATATCGGAACCCTCACCATGGCCCACGAGACCCTCCGCCATGCGGGGTTCACCCCGGAAAAGATCAAGGTGGTGATGAACGACACCGCCATTACCCCCAACTCCGGACCCGCCGGGGGCAGCCGTTCCAACGTAGTCACGGGCAACGCCATCAGGGTCGCCGCAGAGAACCTGCTTAACGCCTTGAAAAAACCCGACGGGACCTACCGGACCTACGAGGAAATGGCCGCTGCCAAGGCGCCGCTGCGTTACGAAGGAAGCTGGACCGCAGATATGTGTACCAACTGCGATCTGGAAACCAGCCAGGGCGCGCCCTTCTCCAACTATATGTACGAAGTCTTTATACCAACCGTGGAGGTGAACACCGAGACCGGCAAAGCCCGGGTAATCTCCTTCTACACCGTTGCTGATGTGGGTAAGCTTATCAACAAATCCGTGGTGGACGGCCAGATATACGGCGGCATCGCCCAGGGCATCGGCCTTGCGCTCACCGAGGACTTTGAGGACCTGACCAAACACAATACCCTGGCGGGCTGCGGCCTCCCGTTGATCGAAGATATACCCGATGATTTTGTTATTGAGTATGTCGAAGCGCTCCGGCCCAGCGGCCCCTACGGCGCTTCCGGCGTGGGCGAAGTTCCGCTCTGCGGTTCCCACCCGGCGATACTGAACGCGATCTACGACGCCTGTAAGGTGCGGATAACCCATATCCCCGCCCTGCCCGAAAAGATCAAAGCCGGTCTTGCGAAGGTATAGGTACCGGTACTGACATCGAAGGGCTCAGGGACATAAGCGCCGTGAGCCCTTCTTTTTTTACTCCGTTAGCGATAGAATATAAACAGAGAAGGTCATGCCCGTACGAGTAACCGTTGAGACATTTTTGGATCAAAACCTGCTCCGCGAAGTTGAATCCCTGTGCACAGCGGAAGAGCCCCCCGCCTGTCAGGCAGCCTGCCCCCTGCACCTGGATGTCCGGACCTTCACTTCCCTTATCAAGGCGGAAAAGTCCGCCGAAGCCTGGCAGCTCTACGCCAAATCTATTCCCCTGGCCCCGCTTATCGCCCGTACCTGTAACGCCCCCTGCCGCCTGCCCTGTAAACGTACGGAACTGGGCGGCGCCGTTGAAATCGGCGCGCTCGAACAATTCGCCGCACTGAACTCCGGCGTCCCGTCAAAGGCGCCTTTTCTGCTTCCCAAAAAAACAGAGCGGGCCGCCATTGTCGGCGGGGGGCTGCGGGGCATGGCTGCGGCAAACACCCTTGCCCGCAAGGGGTATCGCGTAACGATACTGGAAGCCTCGGACCGCCTGGGGGGCAGGCTGCTTACACTGGACGAAGGGGTACTGCCCCCCAAGGTTCTGGAAGACGAAATCTCCGTGTTATCCGGGATGGCCGTGACGGTAGAATATGGCCGCAGTATTCCTGTGGATTCACCCGAAGAGGCGGAGGCCCTCTTCGGCAAAGGCTACGATGCGGTGTTTGTCGCCTGCGCTTCCCCCCTGGACGGCCTTGCCGATGGGGCAACCCTGCTCACGGGCCGGAAAAGTCTGCTCGCAGGACGCCGCGCCGGGCGAATCGGCAAAGGGGATTCATCCATCTACGATCTTTTCGATGGCATCAGCGCGGCCATAAGCATGGACCGGCTCTTCCAGGGGGTCTCGGTAGATGCCGGGCGTGAGCGCGAAGGAAGCTGTGAAACAAAGCTCTACACGAACCTTGACGGCATTACGGTGCGGGGAACTGCGCTGCAGGATCCGGTAAAACCCGGGAGCGGCGGCTGCGATCAGGCTGAGGCTGCCGCTGAAGCCGGACGCTGCATAGGCTGCGAATGTAACGAATGTGTAAAAAAATGCGGGTTCATGCAGCAATACAAACTGAACCCCCGGCGCTATGTACGGATGGTATACAACAACCTTTCCATCGCCATGGGCAACCACGACGCCAACGGTATGATTAACACCTGCGCACTCTGCGGTCAGTGCGAGGCTATATGCCCAAACGGCCTGAATATGGCGGATGTTTTCCTCGCTGCCCGCCGGCAAATGGTGCACTCCGGAAAGATGCCCCCATCGGCCCACGAATTCGCCTTGCTGGACATGAACTACAGTATGTCCGACGCCTTTTTCCTGGCCCGGCCCCAACGGGGACGCAATACATCGGCGGCGGTGTTTTTTCCCGGCTGCCAGCTTCCCGCATCGGAACCGGAGTTGGTCCGCAGGGTCTACGCGGATCTGTCTAAACGGTTAGACGGCGGCGTGGGATTACTGTTGAGCTGCTGCGGGATCATGGCCCACTGGAGCGGAAACACGGTGCAGTTCGATGGGGTAAAAAAACAATTAACCGATCACTGGGAAAAGCTTGGAAGCCCCGAACTCATCACCGCCTGTCCCAGCTGCGCTTCCACCCTATCCCTTATGGGGATAAAAAACCGGAGCCTCTTCGATGTTCTGGGAGAAATAGGTCCGCCGAAGCTTGAGGGGAAATCCGAACTCAACAGAACAGCTCCGGTAATGGTCCTGCACCATGCCTGCGGGGCGCGGTATGATAATGTAATAAAAAAAAGGGTACGTGGTTTAGCCGCCGAAGCGGGCATTACGGTAGAGGAGAGCGCAAACGATGAGCACAGTCCCTGCTGCGGATACGGGGGGCTCATGCCCTTTGCAAATGCTCCGGCATCTGATGGCCACACCGTTACTGCCCTGGAACAGCTTGCGGGCAATAGGGACGCGCCCCTGTTAACCTACTGTGTTAACTGCCGGGATCGTTTCCGCGCTAAAGGACGGGATGCCCGGCATCTTTTAGAAATACTGTACCCGCCGGCATTGCCCTGGAAAAATCCCACCTGGTCACTGCGCCAGGAGAACCGCGCAAAGCTCCGGCGGGATATGCTGCAGGATTTTTGGGGTGTGAAAACTGAGGAGGTGTCTTTGATGGAACTGATTATCAGCGAAGAGCTGGAGCGTAAGCTTGAGGGGACCCATATACTCCACAGCGATATACGGGCGGCAATAAGCCGGGCGGAGGCGGAACAAACTAAGCTCCTGGATCCAAAGACCGGACATTTCATCGCCAGCCACCGTCCGGCGAACGTCACCTTCTGGGTCGAATACTCCCCTGAAGGAGCGGGCTTCCGTGTATACAACGCCTACAGCCACCGGATGAACGCCGTTATTTCCGGCCCCGCAAGCGGAGCGGCCGCCAATGGCTGAGGAAAAACAGAAACCCTACGACACCGGGCTCAAGCCGGCCGGGGAGATACTCTGCGCCAAATGCGGTGTGGCCCTAACGCTTCATCCGGTAACCCTGGGCTATATGAGCTCCACCTTTCCGGTAGAACTCCCCGCCTGCCCCAAGTGCGGCTTCATATACATCCCCGAGGAACTTGCCATTGGGCGTATGCTCCATGTGGAACGGTCCCTGGAGGATAAATGAACTATTCAGGAGGTATGCAATGCCTGATTTAAGCGATAAGGTACATGAAGCCCTGCAGAAGGGCTACCATTGCAGCCAGGTGATGATGTGGTTATCATTGGAACTGCGCGGCATAAACGACCCATTGCTTATCCGCGCCATGGGGGGCCTTGCCCTGGGCATGTTTTCGTCCAAGGCCTGCGGAACCTTGACCGGAGCGGCCTGTACCCTGTCCAGCTATTTTCCCCGGAACGAGGGAGAGAGCGAACCCGAGGCATACCGCGCCCCGGTACATGAATTCGTAACATGGTTCAAAGATCAGTTCGGCGCCCTGGACTGCCGGGATTTGGTCGAAAACGATCAGGGACAGATACAGCGATTCTGCCCCATCATGATGGAGAAGTGCTTTGTTAAAATTGCCGAAATTCTCGAAGCCCACAGTGTCGACCCAACCCGGTAGGGTGCTTGCCCCCGGTAGGGTGCTTGCCCCCGGTAGGGTGCTTGCGGATACCAGGAGTGTCTGCCCAGTCTGTCTCAAGAGAATCGACGCCCAATACCAGACCAGGGATGAAGTAGTATTACTGGTAAAAAACTGCGCCGAACACGGCAGCTTTGAAACTCCGGTCTGGGAGGGAGCGGAAAACTTCCTTGCCTGGCGGGAGCGCCAAAACCCCGCCCAGACACCGGTTAAGCCTGCCCGCAAAACGGAACAGGGCTGCCCCTACGACTGCGGGCTCTGTGAAAACCACCTGCAGGCAAGCTGCTGTGTACTCCTGGAACTTACCCAGCGCTGCGATCTCCGCTGCCCCGTATGTTTCGCCTCATCGGATAGCAATACTGCGCCGAAGGATCCTTCGCTGGATCTTGTATCCCACTGGTATGATCGTATCCTCAGCCAAGGGGGGCCCTTCAATATACAGCTCTCCGGGGGGGAACCCACCATGCGGGACGACCTGCCTGAAATAATCCGCATGGGCAGGGAGCGGGGCTTTAGTTTTTTCCAGCTTAATACCAACGGTCTGCGTATCGCCCGGGACCCGTTTTATTTACAGGCCCTGGCAAAGGCGGGACTCAATACGGTGTTTCTCCAGTTCGATTCCCTTAAAGCCGAAGCCTGCATCGCCCTGCGGGGCCGTGATATCGTTGCGGAAAAAAAACGGCCATAAAAAACTGTGCCGAAGCCGGTCTTGGGGTGGTACTTACCCCAACGGTACGCCGGGGCGTTAACGATACTGAGATCGGGGCTATTATCGATTTTGCCGCCGCCAATATGCCCACCCTGCGGGGGGTACATTTCCAACCCATGAGTTTCTTCGGCCGCTATTCCGGGGACCCCGCAGCGGACCGCATCACCCTGAGCGGGCTGCTCAGACTGGCGGAGGAACAAAGCGGCGGGCGTATACGGGCCGCAGATTTTCTAAGCGGCGGGGCGGAGCATCCCCAGTGTTCCTTCCACGCCAAGTACCGGGTACGGGGAGGCAGCTGGGAACTCCGTAAAAGCGCCGGCAACACCGGGTGCTGCGGCCCATCTACCGGTTCCGCCACCAGCGATACTGCCCGCCGTACCGTGGCCCGGCAATGGTCGGCGGTAAAAAGTTTCAAGGCGCCAAAAACATTACCGGGTTTCAACCTGGACTCCCTGGACAAGTTCGTTACCATGGCGGAACAGCAGGAAAAGGAAACCATCGAGATCTCCGGTATGGCCTTTCAAGATGCCTGGACCGCGGACCTTCAGCGGCTTTCCCGCTGTTATATCAATATAGTCAGCCCGGAGGGCTTCCTGATGCCCTTCTGCGCGTATAATCTCACATCCGCCGGGGGCAAACCCCTGCATCGGAGGCAGCAAAATGGCGTTTAAAGAATTGTGTACCCTGATGGTACAAAAACTAAGCGGCGGCGAGGATCTGATACTGGCTACAATTATCGATGAAGACGGCTCAAGCCCCCGGAGCGCCGGGGCCCGTATGCTGGTGGGCAAGGGCGGCCGTCTCCATGGGACCATTGGAGGCGGGGCGGTGGAATTCAAAGCCCTGGAGCTGGCCCTGGAACTACTTGAACAGCGAAAATCCCGGCGCAAAACCTACCGGCTCCGTCATAACGACCAGGAGGATCTGGGGATGATCTGCGGCGGCGATGTGGATGTCTACTTCCAGTATATTCAGGGTGAGGATGAAAGGACAATCGCTTTGCTCAGGGAATGTCTTGAACGGCTGGATAGGGACGAAAACCTCTGGCTCATCACGGATCTGACTCTCCTTTCGTCCTGGGTCATGACCCTCTACGGTACCGAAACCCCTTCGTCCGTACCGGACCTCGGTGACAGCGATATCAAACAGCTTACAAGAAGTATGCCGGTCCTGGCGGATATTAAGGAGCGGCGTATTTACAGCGAGCCCATCAATTTTGCCGGCAAGGCATTCATCTTTGGAGGAGGCCATGTGGCCCAGGCTCTGGAACCAATACTGAGCGGCGTTGGTTTCCGCTGCGTGGTCTTTGACAGCCGGCCGGAGTACGTTACCCGTGAACTTTTCCCCGGCGCCTATGATCTTGTAATCGGGGATTTCGGCAAAATCGGGGACAGGATAAAGATCACCCCCAACGATTACGTAGTAATTGTAACCCACAACTTTGACGCTGTGGTGGAGGAACAGATACTACGGAACGAATGCGCCTATGTGGGACTTATCGGCAGTAAAACTAAGACAGCTGCCCTGAAAAAGCAGCTTTCACAGATGGGCTTTAGTCAGGAAATTTTAGACAAGGTCCACGCACCCATAGGACTGCGGATAAAGTCCGAAACTCCGGCGGAGATCGCCATCAGCATAGCCGCTGAGATGATACTGGAACGGGCCCTGAGAAGAGAGCGGGACTAGGGTTATGGAACCGGGACAATTCGGCGCGGTTATTGTGGCGGCAGGCCTATCAAGCAGGATGGGCGCCTTCAAACCATTACTTCCCCTGGGAAACAGTACTATTATTGAACGGATACTGGGAACCCTGCGGGAAGCGGGGGTAGAGGATATTGCCGTGGTCACCGGACACAATGCGGAGAAAATCGAACAGGCCCTGGGCTCCTGCGGCTTTAGCTTCATACACAATGGCGATTACGCCTCCACCGATATGTTTCGTTCCGCCTCCCTGGGGCTGGATTTTATGGCGCGGCGAAAACGGGCTGTCTTTTTTACCCCGGTTGATACGCCCCTCTTCAGCCCCGCTACGGTCCGCCTCCTTGCGGAGCATCTGCAGAACACCGGAACAGAAGATCCCGGCAACAGTATCGTTACCCCGTTTTTTAACGGACGCCCCGGCCACCCGGTGCTCATAGGATCGGAGGCCGCACTAAAACTGATAGGCCATACCGGCGGGGGCGGCCTGAGGGGGGCTATTGAAGCCTACGGCGGTCCCAAAAAAAACATTGATTCAGGCGATCCCGGTACGGTGTTTGATGCGGATACTAGAGAAGATTACAAGCGGTTAACCATGATGGACCTGAACAAACCGTTCTCATAGCCCAGGGTAAAGATACCGCCGTAGGGGACCTCATAGTAAAACAGATCATTTAAATCGTGGGCTTCTACATAACAGAGCAGGGAACGTATAAGACCCGCATGGGTAATGATAAGCGCATCCCCTCCCGCAGCGGCAATGGCGGTAATGGTCTTGACCGCCCGTGTCTGACACCGGAGAAAGGACTCTCCCCCTTCGGGAACAAAACCGGCCATGTTAAGCCCCCGGGCTGTATAGTCTTCCGGGTACGTATCTTTTATTTCCCGAATAGGCCGGTACTCCCAGTTCCCCATATCGATTTCCAGCAACCCGGGAAGCTCAATGGCCGGCTCTAGGCCCAGCTTATCCGCAATACATCCCGCAAAATCCCTGCACCGCGCCAGGGGACTCGTATAAACCGCATCGATACCCTTATCCGCAAGTTTACGGCAGGCCTCCTCAGCCTGGGTCATGCCCTCGGGAGAAAGGGGCAGATCCGTTCGGCCGATATACCGTTTCACCGAATCTTCAAAGCGCGGCAAACCGTGTCTTTGGATATAGAGTTTTACCGCCATCAAAGTTATAATACTATTAATTAACAGGTTTTGTAAAACCCTAGCGGAGGCGGGATGAGACCGGGGGAACTTACTTTAACAAAACGGCTCCTGAGCCTCTCTGCTCTGAACGCCGGCGCCAAGGTACTGGATATTGGCTGCGGTGAGGGGCAGACCGTGGACTACCTTAACGGAAAAGGCGGAGTTGAGGCCTGGGGTATTGACCTGAAACCCGGTACAGGTGAGCGCGCAGGCGAACGGCTAATCACCGGACGGGCGGAAACCCTGCCCTTCGGAACCGCCTCCTTTGACGCGGTCCTCTTTGAATGCAGCTTTTCGGTAATCGCCGATCCTGATGCGGCCTTGAGCGAGGCGGCGCGGGTGCTTAAGCCGGACGGCCTGGTATACATGGCGGATCTTTACGCCCCCGGTGAAACGGCGGAATTCCCCGGCCTCCCATGGCGGATCGAGACATGGGAAACTCTGGTCGCCCGTTTCACCGCCGCCGCTAGTAACGGAGTTACCCGCGCCGGTTTTCGGGTATCCTGCTTTGAGGACCACAGCGCAGAGTTGCTGTCCTGGTGGGCAGGCCTGTTGTTTGAAGATGGTCAAAACAGTAATACTAACATCACCCTGCCAAAGGGATTCAAGGCGGGTTACTTCCTGGCGGTATTGGAGAAGGAACCCTTTACACCGGAGGGCCTTGCAAAGTACCGGAAGGAAAAACGGGAGGAAGCGGTACGCCGGGCCCGGGAGAACAGCCCGTTTTACCGGGAACACGGAGGGGGGTTTATAAACGCGGACACCATTGTTGAGCAGGGGGAACGTATGCTCTGCGTACCCCTGGGAGATGTGGCCCGCATCCGTACCCTGCAAAGTTCCGGCAGTACCGGCGCTCCAAAACGGATTTGGTTTACCCAGGGGGACATGGAACGGACCATCGCCTTTTTCTCCCGGGGTATGCGCCCCCTGGTACGGCAGGGCGGAACCTGCATCGCCATGCTCTCCAAGGACACCCCCGGGAGTGTGGCGGATCTACTCCGCCGGGGACTTGAGCGGAACGGCGTCAATTGCGTAATACAAGGTGTAATACAGGGCCCGGAAGCGGCGGAGACCGTACGGGAAACTTCGCTGCAGGCTGCGGGATCCCTGTGCTACGTGGGGCTTCCTGCGGAACTCTTCTGGCTCTGCCGCCACGCTCCGGATCTGCACCCGGAAACGGTGCTCCTCTCCGCAGATTATGTGTCGGACAGTATTACAAAGGTCCTCGCAGAAGAATGGGGCTGCCGGGTCTTTACCCACTACGGTATGACCGAAACCTGCTACGGGTTGGCGGTACAGTGTAGTGCGGGGAATTTCGTTCCGTGCACCCAGAGAGGCCACCATCTGCGGCCGGAGGATTATATCGTGGAGATCATCGATGATAGCGGCGCGGAACTCCCGCCGGGACAGGAAGGCGAGATCGTCATCACCAGTCTTAAGAACGAGGCCATGCCCCTCCTGCGTTACCGTACTGGGGATATCGGAAGCCTGATCACCGAACCCTGCCCCTGCGGCAGCCTGCTGCCACGGCTGGGCAAAATCCGCGGCAGGCGGGAATACCTGAAAAACCGTTTGAACATACACATGCTGGATGACCTGCTCTTTGCCCTGCCGGATATCAAGGGCTATAGGGCGGCCCTGGACAGGGATATCCTTCGCTTAACCTTTGAGGGCGGCGCCGCGAACGAAAAAGACCTGTCGGAAAAACTTGGCATTGAAGTCAGGGTAGACTATGGAACAGTCCTGCCCTATGGCGGAAAGAGGGAACTGGAAATTAGCGGCTAGAATAACAAAAAAACCGGGAAACCCCGGTACGGCCGTGGAAGAAACTGGCTTTATGAAGCAAAAAGCCGCCCTTACGGCGGCCTTTTAATTTACTTCTTTCCTTTTGCCGCGGGTTTCTTCCCCTTGGCCCCGGATCCGGAACTCTTCGCTGAGGGCGCCGGGACTTCAAGGCGGTCAATCCCCGCTGCAGGGAATATCCCCTGCTGACCCGAATGGTCATCGGCAAACCAAACTGCAGTTACCTGCTTGGCGTCAATATTAACCGCCTGGACCACCATCTTGGGACTATTGGAAAGCCCAGTCACCACAACCACATCTCCGATAAGCCGTTCTGTAGCACGTACACTCATTGTAAACCCCTATTTAAATCTTATTTTTAAGTCATATATAGTTATATCAGAAAGCAAGTATTTGGGCAATATACTTCACCCCTCTTTGCATCGTGGGGTATCCGGGCCGGCGCCTCGCAGGTCATTCATCTTTTTCAGGGCCCTATCGGAGAGAAACACGATCCGGGCGCTTTCCCCTGCCATGCTTTCCCCCTTTAGCCCTATGCCGTTGTCGTTTTCCTCATACCCCAGTTCCAGATAACGCCGGTACAGCCTGCCCGATGTATCGTCCGCCACTTCCACTACCACATTGGAGGCGGCCACATGGTCGGTGGAACTCCCCTCAAGCAGTTTTGCGCAGAGGCCGTCAAAAAGCCGGCGCAGCAGTAGTGATGCATCGGGGCGGTCTTGCAGTTTTTCCGCAAGCTCGGTCACCGCCTGGTCTATATAATCATCCATCTTCGCCTCTCCTTCCCAATAAGGAATTTCGGTCCCCGGAATGTATTTTCTTGACAATATAAATAATATACAAATATAATATCATATAATGGCTTTTTCCGGTATGAAAAAATTGCGGGTAGAGGATGCGGTTGGGCAGGTGCTTTGTCACGACATGACCCGCATCGTAAAGGGTGAAATGAAGGGTCCCCAATTCCGCAAGGGACATATAATCCGGAAGGAGGACATCCCCATGCTCCTTTCCATGGGCAAGGAGCAGATCTATGTCTGGGAAAAACTACCCGGGATGCTCCATGAGGATGAAGCCGCAGAAGCCCTGGCCCTGATATGCCGGGGAGATAATATCCGGCAAACCGGCCCTACGGAAGGAAAAATCGAATTTTTTGCCCAAGAGGAAGGGCTCTTTTACTTCGACACAGAAAAACTGAACGCGATTAACGATATTACGGATCTGGTAGTTTCCACCCGTCATGCCCTTAGCCCGGTAAAGGCCGGGGATAAGCTCGCGGGTATGAAAGCGGTACCCCTGGTTATCCCGGAAGAAAAGTTGAACCAGGCCCGGGAAGCGGCCGGCCCCGTACCCCTGATGTCCGTACTCCCCTACCGCCTCCGGAGCGCCTGTGTGATCACCACCGGCAGCGAGGTGGCCAAGGGTCTTATCACCGATACCTTCACCCCGGTTATTATCGCTAAACTCGCCGGCTACGGGATCCTGGTAAAAAAACATATCATTGTCGGGGACGGCATGGAAAATGTTGCCCTGGCCATCACCGAAGCCCGGGCGGAAAAGGCGGACCTTATCCTCTGTACCGGCGGCATGAGCGTCGATCCCGACGACAATACCCCCGGGGCGATCAAACAGAGCGGGGCCGAAATAATCACCTACGGCGTTCCGGTTACCCCGGGTGTTATGTTTCTACTAGGTTACTATGAGGACGGCAGCCCCATCCTGGGGGTTCCGGGCTGTGTGATGTACGTGGCCACCACGATTTTCGATCTTATCCTGCCCCGCATCGCCGCAGGGCTGCGCATGACCCGCCGGGACTTTACCCGCATGGGTAACGGCGGCCTGTGCCTCGCCTGCCCGGCTTGCCACTATCCTATTTGTCCCTTTGGAAAGGTGTCGTAAGGCCGCCTATATAAGCCGGGATTTTTCGTTGTTTGCCAGCTGAATCTCCGCAATATGCATACCGTCGCTCTTGACTGCGGATTTAAAATTTTTCCACATCGTTGCGTCATGGGGAATGATAAGCCGATCCAGATGATGGTCCGCAAGGTCCTGTATGGTAACCAGGGCCCGAACCATTTCAGTGATACTGCCCACCCCGAATCCTACCGGTTGATAAGGGCCGGGATAACTGCCCCCAGCCGGCTCCCCGAAATTTTCAATCGAATAACAGACATCGGAGGTAAAGACCCAGCGGTCTGCGGGAGTATCGGACCTTCGCTGAATGGTTACCAGCTGCAGGCCGTAGGTGTGGCTGTTAAAGGACGGCACCAGGGATATGCCGGGCAGCAGATTTTCTACCGGCCCGTCCACCAGGGTCAATTGGCCCTTGGCAATCAAATCCAGGGCTCGTTTGACATCATTGGGATCAATGGCTGCGCTGAGACCCGAGAAGTATTTTGGCATGGCCAATACTTCAATCCAATCGAGGAGTTCCTTTTTCTGAATATAGAAGTGGGCATTGGGAAACGCCTTTAAGCCCCCCATGTGGTCATAATGGGCATGGGTGATTATCACGGTGTCAAATTCTTCTCCCCGGATACCAATGTCCGCCAGGGATTTTTCGATGGGCCGCATACCGTCAATGCCAAACTTTACCGTAAGGTCATGACCGTAACCCTCGTCATAATAACCGGTATCCACCGCAATAGTGTGGCCATTGCCCTTTAATACCAGGAACGTAAAGGGAAGGTGCATGACCCCCGCATTGTGCTTTCCATAAATTACGCTGGACGTAGGCTGCTGGCTGCAGTAGCCATATTCTACCAACCAAATCGAATAGGATTCCATAGCGCACTCCTTTATTTAGTAGCGATAATACGGGCTATTGAACTTAAACCCACGGCGATAATTAATATACCGCCCCGGAAAAAGTACTGCACATAGGTGGGGGCGCCGAAAATTGCCAGACCGTTAAACCCGATGGCAATAAAGAACACCCCAATGAGGGTCCCCACAATATGAAAATCCCCGTCCTTCAGGGTGGCGGAACCCAGGAATACTGCGGCAAAGGCCGGCATAAGGTAACCGTCGGCGGCAGCGGAGGTTCCGGATCCGATGAGGGACGCCAGGAGTATGCCGGTGATACCGGCGCAGAAGGAACCGATGGAAAGACCCAGCATCTTAACCCGGTCTACCCGGATACCGGACAAACGGGCGGCAGAGGAATTCCCCCCGGTCGCCCGGAGCTGTACCCCCCACTCGGTATAATTGAGAAAAACCCAGAGCAGAAAAAGTACCGCCACCATGATAAGGATGTTATTCGGAATCCCCAGGGTTTTGCCGATGGACAGATTCTGAAACGCCTCGGGAAGGCCGGAGGCGATGGGAACCCCCCGGGCATAGGCGAAGTTAAGACCCACAATAATACTGCCGGTCCCCAGGGTAGCAACCACCGCGTTAACCCGCAGTTTGGTGATGATTATGCCGTTCAGTATTCCTAAGAGTATACATACCACCAAAACTACCACTATGGCCAGGGGCATGGGCAAATGGTAGTTTACCATGAGCCCCGTCACCAGAACCCCGGCAAAACTGGCCAGGTTAGCGATACTCAGATCCATTTCGCCAACGATAAGGGCCATGGTTAGACCCCCGGCGATAATGGCCGAAAGCGATGCCTGGTTGACGATATTTACCATGTTAAGGGGGGTAGGAAATATCCGGGGAACCGCAATGGAAAAGGCCAGAAACATGATGACCATACCGATTATGGTTCCGAATTTGCTTACCACCAGGAAGGCGCTGCGCCTGGAGTTGCGCTTTGTCTGTTTTGTCTGTGCAATGTCAGCCATACTACTCACCTTTAATTAAGATTATCCCGCAGCGTTTACACGCTCATAACTATGATACAATATCGCTTCCTTCGTTATTTCACTCCCGGTTAATTCAGCGGAGATACTTCCGTAGGACATGATCAACACCCGGTCGCAGACCCTGGGTAGTTCCTCATTATCCGACGATATGACAATGATAGAAGCGCCCTCCTGGGCAAGCTGGCGTATTTTTGAATGAATCTCAGAGCGGGCGCCCACATCTACCCCCCGGGAAGGTTCGTCAAATATGATCACCTTCATCGGCCGGGAAAGCCATTTTCCAATAACCACCTTTTGCTGATTCCCTCCGCTCAAATCAAGGACCGGGGTATGAATCGACGGTGTTTTAATAGACAGCTTTTCTACGATGGAAGCAGACATGGCAGTGGATTTTTTAGTATTAATAAAAAGAATATTTTTATGCAGCCTTAGGGCCCTGAGGTTAGTCAGGCTTAAATTAAAATCTATGGTATCCTTAAGAACCAGCCCCTGGGTTCTCCGTTCCTCCGGCACCAGGGCTATACCATTTTTGATGGCGTCCCCGGGGCTTTTCGGTCTAAAGGGGGCGCCATCAAGGAACATTTCCCCGCTATTCGGCCGATCAACCCCGAATATGACATTAGCCAGCTCGGTCCTGCCCGAACCAACTAAGCCGCCGATGCCGAGTACTTCCCCGGCGTGGAGTTTTAAGCTGACATCCTTTACCCGGGACCCGCTGCGGAGTTTCCTGGCTTCCAGAATTACCGGCCGGTCAACCAGATCTGTTTTTGCTTCAACGGAACTATCGGCCATTTCACCGCCCACAATAGCTTCAATGAGCAGTTTTTTTGTTGCCCGCTCCCGGTTGGTGCTCAGAACACAGTTCCCGTCCTTAAACACCGATATGCCGTCGCAGAGCCTGAGAATCTCGTCAAGCCGGTGGGATACATAGAGGATAGCCACACCCTCACCGGTTAATTCCTGCATCACCTTAAAAAGATTTTCAGATTCTTCGGCGGAAAGGGACGCCGTGGGTTCGTCCATGGAAATGATTTTGCATTGGTGCATCAGGGCGTGGGCGATGGAAATAAGCCACTGATCCGCCACACTTAGGGTATCAACAATAGTACCCAGGGGCTGTTTAAGTCCCACCCGCTCCACCACATTGGCCACACTTTTCCTGGCAGCCCGCCAGTCGATTAAACCGAGGCGGCTTTCCTTTTTCATCCCCAGGGTCAGGTTTTGCAAAATTGAGAATTTGGGGATCAGCGCCAATTCCTGGTGGATAAAACTCAAGCCCTGTTTATACGCTTCCTGGGGATTATGGACCGTATAGGCCCTGCCATCCAGCAGGATATCCCCGGAATCCCGTTGAATATCCCCGGAGAGGATCTTAATTAAAGTTGATTTTCCTGCGCCGTTTGAACCGATAAGCCCGTGAACTTCCCCGGGATGTACCTCCAAACTCACATTGTTCAGGGCCTGTACACCGCCAAAACTCTTACTAAGACCGGTAATTTTTAACAACGATGTTCCGTTAAAAGTACTGCCAGGGATGACAGTATTTTCTTCTTTTTCCTGTGACATACGGGCTCCCGGCTGATCAGTATTTACAAATAGGAGGGGCTTTCAAATGAAAGCCCCTCATCATTTCGTGATTCTTAAGAACTTACCTTCCCGCCGCTTCCGGATGTTGGCGGATAAAGTCCGCCACATTCTGGGTGCTCACCACTACTGCAGGAACTTCCGCCGCCTTAGGTGTCCAGGATTTACCCGCTTCCAGGGCTTGCTTCAGGGTATCCACCAGCACTTTTCCCTCTTCTTCGGAGGCTTCCCAAGCGGTAGCGGTCATCCAGCCGCTTTCTACGGCCACGATGGCATCAATGTTCCCATTCTGCCCATAAACCTTTACGTCATCCCGGCCCTGCTGTTTCATACTGGCAATTGCGCCCAGGGCAGGATCGTCCCAGGAACCCCAAATAGCCAGGGGTTCACTACCCCGGGGATGGGCGGCCAGCCATGCGGAGGCGAATTCCGCCCCGTCCTGGAGGTATCCGGGGATACGGACTTCGTTCTTAGTTACCTTGATATCGGGATAATCCTTGAGGACACTATCCAGCACCAATTCCCGTTCACGGGCAACCTGCCCGGTATGATAGGTGAGGGCCAGGATCGATCCCTTGCCTCCCAGATCTTTTACCATCTGCGCAACGATAGGTTCCGCTAAAAGGCCGCCGCTTCCATTGGTTACCGCCACCGTACTGCCAAGACCACCGCCCCAGGTTCCTACCACCGCGCCGGATTGTTCCGCCGCCCGTAAGCCTGAACCAAGGGAAGTAACCGGGAATACCAGATCGATAATAATCTGGGTGCCCCGTAACGCAAGATTCTGAATAGCCGAATTTGCCTCATCCGCATTACCGTGGGCATCAATGGTAATAACATCCCAGCCCAATTCTTTGGCCCGGGCAGTTGCTCCGTTGATGGCCCGGGCATTACCCGAATCGTTCACATCGATGGAAACCATACCCAGGGTAATCTTATCCGACTTTTCGGCCTGCGATCCGCCTCCTGCCCAAGCTGATGTTCCCAAAAGCGCGATTAATCCAAAAACAAGGGCTAATCTACATTTCAATCCAATTTTCATAAAAATCCTCCAATTTAATAAACTAAGGTCCATAAAAATAATACATCATAGACATCAGAGGCAGTATACACCCTTGTCAATTGATCTGTCAATAAAAATTTTATTAAAAATTACAAATAAATAGGTAAAATTTTTATTAAAAAGGCTTTGAAAAATTTACTAACCTGTGATAGAATACAAAACCAAGGGGCTGAAAAGTGAAACCAACACTACAGGATATTGCCCATTTAGCCGGTGTTTCCCTGTCTACCGTATCCCTGGTACTTTCCCATAAGGGAAAAATTTCCGCTTCCGTGCGGGAAAAGGTCCGGGCAACGGCAAAAGAGCTGGGCTACAAAAAATATCCCGCCACACCCGCCGAAAAGGCCTTTAAGATCGTGATCCTGTTTCATTTTGATCACAACCTGGCCCATACCTGGAATATGCTCCGGCAGGTGACGGTGGAACTCCAGTCCCATCTGGAAAAAAACAACTACCTTACCCTGCTTATACCCATAACCTACGATATGCAGGACGATGAAATCTTCAATAAAGTAATTGCCTCGGGCGCCACAGCGGTGTTCTCCATGCACTTTGGGCGGGAAAGCCTTTTTGCCCGCCTTGAGGACGCGTCCATTCCGGTGGCGGTAATCATCAACAGCCAGTTTCAATCAAAATTTCATACCATTTGCGCGGATAATTTTCAGGGGAGCTATGATGCGGCATCCCATCTTATCAACCTGGGTCACCGGAATATCATCTATGCTGAATTCGATATCTACCAGCTGCCCATGACCCTGAGTGACCGGTTTTTGGGATTTTACAAGGCCATACAGGAATTCGGCGTTACCTTTCCCGAAGAGAACAGGCTGCATCTGGATATCCAGGATTCAGAGGGAATAAAAAACAGCTTCCGGTCCCTGCTTACAAAACCCCAGGGCGAACGGCCCACCGCCGTATTTTTTATCGATGATTATCTTTCCGCCCACTGTCTGGCTATCCTGAAGGATTTAGGGTTTTCCAGCCCCGCTGATATCAGTATCATCGCCGCCGGTGAAGTCCTGGACTATAACGAACCCTTTGTGGCCCCCATTACCACCATGCGGACAAACCCGGCGCTCCTGGGGAAGTTCAGTGCGGAGATGATCTTTAATATTCTGGAAAGCGCCCAGGAAAGTAATCATGTTTTAAAGATAAAACAACAACTGATCGAACGGGGAAGCTGCAGGAAGATTTGCTGAACGAATCGGACGGAATCACCGGCCGGTCAGCATATCCAGCCCGTGACGCAGTGTACCGATGATGAACCCCAGATTCTCCCGTACCGCCTTGGGGCTGCCGGGGAGGTTGACGATCAGGGTATCGGCGCGGATCGCAGAAACGGCCCGGCTGAGCATGGCCCGGGGGGTGATGCTGAGACTGTTCCAGCGCATGGCCTCGCTGATACCGGGGACCAGACGTTCGGCTACCGCTAAGGTGGCTTCGGGCATCAGGTCTCGGGGGGAAAACCCGGTACCCCCGGTGGTGAGGATCAGGTCCGCAGTATGGGTGTCGCAGAGGCGCTTTAACTCATCCTCCAGGAGGGGCTGCTCGTCCGGCAGGAGGGTGTAGCTCACCACCCGGAAACCTGCGGCTTCAGCCATTTCCCGGATCAAGGGGCCGCTCAGGTCCTCCTGCTCACCCCGGGAAGAGCGGTCGCTGGAGGTGATGATTGCCGCGCGGTATGTATATTGGGAGCCCTCTTTACCGGACATTGAGTTCGTCCCCGGCGCTGATCACGCCTCCGTGGATAACCCGGGCAAAAACCCCTTCCCGGGGCATGATACAATCCCCCATGGTCTGGAAAATCTGGCAGCCATTGTGACATTCCTTTCCGATCTGGGTCATTTCCAGAATAACGTCCCCGGAATGAAAAATGGTTCCCACGGGGAGGCTTGAAAAATCGATGCCGTCCACCACGAGATTCTCCCCAAAGTCGCCGTCTACCACCTTTGCGCCCCGGGCCCGGAAGGCCTCGATCTTCTGGTGGGAAAGAAGGCTTACCTGCCGGTGCCAGTTGCCGGCGTGGGCATCCCCCTTGAGTCCGTGGTTTTCCACCAGTTCCGCCTGACCTACATTCCGCTTGGCCGTCCCCTTGGCGGGGCTCATGCACACCGCTAATACTTTTCCCATATCTATCCTCCGATGTGGTACATGCCGCTTACATGGTTTGTCCGCTCCCGTTCATAAACCGCCGAAAAATTGTGGGATGGGGGTTTCTGAGCCACCAGTTCCGCCACCGCCGCCGCAAGATCCGCATCGGGAGCGCCGCCCCGGAGCAGAGCCCGGAGATCCTTGCCGGTATCGCTGGAAAGGCAGGGCTTGAGGATGCCGCCGGAACTGAGCCGCAGCCGGTTACAGGTTTCGCAGAAACCTTCGCTCACCGCGTTGATAAAGCCGATCTTACCGGCAAAGTCCGGCAGGGAATAATACTCCGCCGGGCCGTTACCCAGTCTGCCGGTATAAGGGATCAGCTTGCCGTAGGCCTGTTCCAGCATAGCCGCCACCTCGGCCCCGGGGATGGGTTCCAGGGAACCGGCGGAACCCAGGGGCATGAGCTCGATAAAACGAACCGCCCGGTTCACGTTACGGGCCAGGGCGGCTATACCGGCGAGATCCGTCTCGTTGAAGCCCCGGAGGGGCACGCAGTTCAGCTTGACCGGGATGCCCAGGGTTTGGGCGCGATCCAGGGCGCGCAGTATGGCGGGAAGCCCCTGGCCGCGGACAAATGCATCGGAGGCGGTACGGGTAAGCCTGCTAAACCGCTCCGGGTCCAGGGTGTCCAGGCTGATATTAACGCCGTCCACCGGGCGCCCGGCGCCGTCTGCGGCGGCTTCGTCGAAAAACTCCTCCAGGAGAATGCCGTTGGTGGTAATCGTAACCTGCTCGATCCCGGGGATAGTCTTGAGCTTCGCGATAAACCCCGCCACCCCTTTGCGTACCAGGGGCTCCCCGCCGGTAACCTTGACCTTGCGGATCCCCATACCTGCCATGATCCCGCAGAGCCGGAGTATCTCCTCAAAGGAAAGCATATCCCCGTGGGGCTTCCACTCCACCCCCTCGGCGGGCATACAGTACACGCAGCGCAGATTGCACCGGTCCGTTACGGAGATACGGAGATAATCGATGATCCTGCCATACCGGTCTATCATGGGAGGAACTGCGGATATCCGTTGAGTGTTCATGATCCGATCTCCGTCCCTTCTGCCCGCTTAAAATGCCCGCTTTTGCCCCCCGACTTTTCCCAAAGACGGATATTGCCGATAACCATAGCCCGGTCCAGGGCTTTGCACATATCGTAAATCGTAAGGAGCGCCGCCGATACCCCCATAAGGGCTTCCATTTCCGCCCCGGTTTTGCCGGAAAGCTTTACCGAACAAACAGCCTCTATCCTGGTAACGGGGGCATCCACAATAGTAAAGTCGATGGTACACTGGTCAAAATTTAAGGGGTGGCAGAGGGGAATGATATCGGCGGTCTTTTTGGCGGCCATGATCCCGGCGATACGGGCTACCCCCAGGACATCACCTTTTTTGGCGGTCCCCCCGCGGATGGCCTCCAGGGTTTCCCCGCTTATGGTGATATCCCCCTTAGCTATGGCCGTCCGGGATCTTACATCCTTCTCGGAAACATCAACCATGATGGCATTACCGCCGGCGTCGAAATGGGTAAATCCCTTGTCCGTCATTGCCGCACTCCCCGATACATACCCTACCAGTATAGCATATTTTTAGAACCGGACAAGAAAAAAATGTATGGATTTCTTAGGGGATCAGATCCTCAAACACAATCCCTTCCCCGGCGGGGATGAACCGGGTAGTTTTTCTGCCCCCAAGCTTTGTTTCCCAGCATGGGTGCAGACCCGGGCGGAGTATTTTCTCGGTACGGAGGACGGCGAAGTCTCCGGGGACCAGGGTTTCCCCGGCCTGTATGTCCCGGAGTGCGTGGATGGATCGGTTAGTCCGCTCGTAGTTTGCCTGCTCCGATGGGGCCAGCTGTTTAACGCCATCCCCCAGGATGGCCTCCACGGTATCCTTCCCCCGCTCCCGGCTTATCGCCTCCAGGGCTTCTTGTCCCAGAACCGATACCCGGCGTACCGCCCGGACCATGCGCTTGAAGTCCGCCGGAGTCTGGGCTATGGGGTCGTCAAGGCCCGGGTCATCCCGGCTCAGGCAGAAATGCTTTTCAATTACCGCCGCGCCCATGGCCGCTGCCAGGGAGGGAACCAGTTCCGGATCCGCACTGTGGTCGCTGACACCCACGGGGCAGCCGAATATTGCCGCCAGATTGGGCAGAACACGGAGATTGTAGTCCCGCTCCGGAGCGGGATAGGCGGTAACGCAGTGGAGGAGGCAGGCAAGGCTTGGGGGAAAAATCTCCAGGGCAGCCTCTATATCAGAAAGCCGGGAAACACCGGTGGAAAGCAGGGCGGGGAGACCGTAGGAGGCAAGCTCCGCGAGAAGCCCCGTGTAGTTCAGCTCCGGGGAGGCGATTTTCAACAGACGGGGCTTAAGGCTCCGCAGTTCCCGGGCGCTCCGAATACCGAAGGGACTGGCCAGGAATAGGAGGCCCAGGGACTCGGCGTAGTCCTTCAGCTCACCGTAAAAGCCGATATCAAGTTCAAGTTTCTTAAAGCGGTCGTAGAGCCGTATGCGGCCCCCGGGGAGGGACACCTCACCGGTGTTTGGGTGGAGGATTTCATCGGCATAGACAATCTGGAATTTGACACAGTCCGCCCCGGAATCCGCCGCCGCATCGATCAGTTCCCGGGCCTTTCCCAGGGACCCCCCATGGGAGGTCCCCAACTCGGCGATGATAAGTACATGATCGGGCCCGTAACTTGCATTGCCGAGGGTAAAATTTTTTTCGATCATGGCCCTTTCAGTATTCCCAGGGCGGTCAGTCCGTTGTAGATAAACTGTACCGCAAAACCCGCAAGGATAAGGCCCATGATTTTTTCCAGCACGAATATGCCCATGGTTCCCAGAAGCTTCAGGATCAGGAGGCTGCCCCGGAGGGACAGGTAGGTACAGAGCAGGCCGATAATAACTGCGGGAAACAAAAGGGTGAAGGAGTACAGCCAACTATGCCCATTGGTCATGAACACCATTATTACGGTCAATAGACCGGGACCGGCGATAAGCGGTATGGCCAGGGGAAAGAGGGCGATGTAAGTGCCGTGGCTGTCATCATCGGGCATTTTGCGGGTCCCCGGTTTGTTGTAGATCATCTCAAAGGAAATCAGGAAGAACAGTATGCCGCCGGATATGTAAAAGGACCCGGGCATGATACCGAAAAAAAGGAGCAGGAATTTTCCCGCCAACAGAAATATGAGTATTACTATCGAGGCAATCAGTACCGATTTGGTAATGATTGAATTCCTGTCCTTTTTATCCAGGCCGGCGGTAAAAGAAATAAACTGCGGAATAATCCCTATGGGGTCCATGACCAGGAGAACCGTAAAAAGTATCTGCAAAAAATCACGAACCATCTTTTTACTGTTCTCCCTTCACCGTTTTCCTACCGCTTATACTTCAGGGTCTCCAGGGTATTGTCCCCCCGGATAACCTCAAACCAGAGTTCCTTGCCGGCCTTTTCCCGAAGGGTACGGTAGAAGGCGGCCAGGTTACTTACCTTCTCGCCATTGACGCCGATGATCCGGTCCCCCCGCTGGAGACCCACCACCGAGGCGGGGCTCTTGTCGACAAGCTGGACCACCACCAGACCCTGAATATCCTTATCCATGTTAAAGGCGGTCCTGATAGCATCGTTAATGGCGGCCACCACAAGCCCGGGCCAAAGTTTGCTGTTCTCCGCCGCAGTTTCGTTGTTCCGGGCCTCAATGCGGACCGTTAGATCCTGGGCGGCGCCGGCCCTGAAAATCGTAAAGTCAGCCCGCTCGCCGGGTTTAAGATCCCCCACGGCCAGCATCAGGGGGTTTACTCCCCGCATTTCCCTGCCGTTGATATGGGTAATAAAATCGCCGGGCTGGATGCCCGCTTTATCCGCCGGAGAACCCAGGAAAACCTGGGTAGCCAGGGCGCCCCGCTTTCCCTCCAGGCCCAGCGCCTGGACTGTCTCCCGGTCCGCTTCGGCAAGGGAAACCCCCAGCCAACCGTAGCTAACCTCACCGGAATTGATGAAATCATCGATAGTACGTTTCGCGTTGTTGATGGGAATGGCAAACCCAAGCCCTACGGATCCGCCGGAGCTATTGCTGGCTATCCAGGTGTTGATCCCAATAACCTCCCCCCGGATATTCACCAGGGCGCCCCCGGAATTCCCCTGGTTGATGGAAGTGTCGGTCTGGATAAAATCGTTGATATTGCCGCCGGGACCGCCGGTGCGCCCCACGGCGCTCACGATACCCAGGGTTACGGAGGACATAAAGCCCAGGGGATTACCCACGGCGATGGACCAGTCCCCCACACGGACCGCATCGGAATCCCCCAGCTCCGCCAGGGGAATCGGGTCGGCGGAGCTGAAGGACACCAGGGCCAGATCCTTCCGCTCGTCCTTTCCAACCAATACGGCGGGGATCTCCTTACCGTCGTTGAGGGCCACCACGATCTCATTGGCATCCCCCACCACATGGTTATTGGTCAGCACATAGTAGGTGTCACCGTTCCTCCGGACCACGATCCCCGAACCCAAGCCGCCGGACCGGTATTCCCGTTCCTGGTTGCCGCCGTCCCGGGGGCCAAAGAAAAATTCCCAGGGTATGCCGTTAAAATTGGGAACCTGCTGGCGGCGTATGGAAACCGTCTTAAGCTCCACCACCGATGGCAGCACCTTATCCGCCACAGATCGGAACACCGTCTGGAGTCCCTCGGCAATTTTCAGGGCATCCTCGGGGATAACCACATCGGAATAGCCCGGATTACCCTGTGCCTTAACGGTTTTTGATGAAAACCGGGTGGAACAGGAAAAGGAGAGAAAAGCCAGGGAAAATCCGAAGATCGCCCCCAGAAGGACAAGGTTAAAGATAAAAAAATTCTTCGATGATAAGCGTTGAGAAAAGTTCATATACATATACTCCTTTTTAATAAACTATGGTTGAATGGAATTGCATGTTTTATTAGATCCTCTTAATAATATAATCTTTTTTTTCATTAATGGTTACAATTTTTTGGGGCTCGCTGCGGGGTTATACTCGGTAAGAATTTCCGTATGATCACTGAAAATGGCGATGGTATGCTCCCAATGGGATGACAGCTTGCCATCAGTTGTTACCACGGTCCAGCCATCTTCCAGGATCTCCACATCGGAGGTCCCCAGGTTGATCATCGGTTCTATGGCGATAACCATGCCTCCGCTCAGACGGGGGTTGGGGCCGTGGGGGTAGTTAGGCACCTGGGGGTCCTCGTGGAGGGCCAGCCCTACGCCATGGCCGCAGAATTCCTGCACCACCCCATAGTTATGCTCCACCGCGTGTCCCTGAACCGCCCGGGCTATCTGCAGGAGCCTATCCCCCGCCTTTGCCGCGGCAATCCCTTTGTAAAGGCACTCCCGGGTGGTCACGTTCAGGGCATGGGCGGCATCGCTCACCTTCCCCGCCTCCACGGTGATCGCCTGGTCGCTGATAAAGCCATCCAGGTCTATGCCGCAATCCAGGGATACCAGGTCCCCTTCGGCTATCTTCCGCTTGGAGGGGATACCATGGATCACTTCTTCGTTAATGGAAATGCAGATAGCCGCAGGATAGGGGTTTTTCTTTGTCCCAACCCCCAAAAAGGCAGGCTTACCCCCGGCTTTTTTGATCCAGTTCCGGACCCACCGGTCAATTTCCAGGGTCTCAACCCCAGGCTTAACCAGGGGCAGCAGTTCCGTATACATGGTACTGAGCAGTTTGCAGGATGTCCGTATCCCGGCGATTTGTTGTTCGTTTTTTAACCTAATCATATTTAGTCCTTAGATTCGCTATACGTTGAGCTTCCGCCGGAGCTGCATCACATTGGACAGGGCGGGATCCCGTCTCAGCGCTTCCCGGAAAATCCCCTGGGCAGTCTGCAGATCCCCCATATGGACCAGGGTTTCCGCCATGGAACGCAGCCACCGGGCTTCGTCCTTAGGGGGAAAACGCAGCTCCATAAGGATCTCCATACATTCCAGGTAGGTTTCGGCGTCCACCGCAGTTTTCAGACGCAGCCGGACCAGTTCCTTGAGGAAGGTCTCCACATCGGGCATGAAGTGGCGAAAATAGGGCCGTCGGCGTTCTTCCCGGACCAGGGTCACCAGAAGCATAAAGGCCTCGTAATACCGCTGCCGCTTGTCCAGTTCCTCCGCCAGGATAAAGGCGCAGTCCATCCAATCTTCCCGCTCAAGGTATTGTTCCAAGGGAAAATCCAGGCCACCCCGGGCTTCCCATATCTTCAGGGCCTCCTCGTATTCCAAATGGAGGAGCTCGAAAAAAATAAGTTTTGCCTGGGATGCACCGTCCTCGGGCTGTTCCCGAAGAAAGGTCCGGTAATCGAAACGGTAGGTCCCCACAAAGCGACCATAGGCCTGGTCATACTCGCTGCGGCGGTTCTGGTCCGACAGCACCTCATAGGCATTGAGGAGCCTGCGCATCTCATCTTCCGCAAGGATCCCCTGGGCAGTAACCGTCCCCGCTATATCCGGGTGGATCTGTTTCGCCTTTTCCCGAAAAGCCTTCTTTATATCCTGAAAGGAAGCGGTATGATTTACGCCAAGGAGGGAATAATAGTTATCCAATGCGCTTACCCAATTCTTCCGCATGGGCTGCGGAGAGGATAATATCGCTCCAGTTGATATACATACCCTCTTTTTCCATACCCCGCATCAGGTTGGTCAAGGCTTTATCCGTAAAGGGGCCGGTTTTTTTAAGGAAGGCGGCGCTTTTTTTCCCCACCAGGGTTCCCGAGGCAAGCACCCGGTGGAGGGCTTCGGGCATTTTCCCGCCGAACAAAGAAACCGCTTCGGCAACTACGGCGATATACTCATAGGCCGGCAGGCGGTACGCGTCCCCGGTCCAGGCATCCAATATGTCCACCCGGTGTCCCATGGCTTCCATGCCCTTAGCCAGGGCTGTTACATAATCGGGAATCCCCTTCCTTTGCGCCGGTACAGAAATAACCACAATTCGCATTTTTAAGCCTGCTTGTAAAGTTGATCCACCAGCGGTTCCTTGACCAAAAATACGGAACACTTGGCGTTGACCATGATTTCCCGGTGAGAATGGGAAATGATATCCCTGGCGCTCCGCTCCTTCTCCCAGCCCCCTAAAATGATGAGATCCGCTTTTTTCTCATCCGCCACCGTAAGGATTTCGGTATACACCGCCCCCTTGCGGATCGCCCGCTCGATCTTGACTCCCTTGGCCCGTGCCAGTTCTTCCACGAAGGAAAGGTACCGTTCCCCGTTAGTCTCCAGGCTCCGTTCATAATCCAGGCTTTCTTCCTGGATAAAAATCTTACTCAGGGTGAGCTGCCGGATAGTGGCGGTATCCACCACATAGACCGCGCATAAATGGCATCGGTACTGTTTTGCCATGATGATCGCATACTTTGCCGCCAATATGGACGCATCCGAACCCGAGACTGCTACGACGAGATTGGAGATGAGTGGCTTTATCATTCCTTGCCGGCCTTCCTTTTTAAGAGCTTGCTTGAGAAGAAGGCATCCCGATCCTTTTCTTCAAGCGCCGCTTCGATGTATTTTCTGGTATCCCTTGCCGTGGGGATCACCATCTTTTCCAGGGCATTGACCCGCCGCTGGGTCTTCCGAACCTCCCGGGCCAAACGCCAGGCTATGGTCCTAACCGCCGCCAGTTCCGTAAGGATCTTCAGCAGATCGAAGAATTCTAGCACAGTTTCATCACATTCGGCAAATGAATTCGCCGGAGAATACTTTAATTCCGCCCCCGGAAGGTACACTTCCAGGCTGGGAAGGTTCATTCCCGCCACCGCAACCCGTTTTTCCCGAAGATCAAACTTATATTTAATGCTCCGGGAGAGCCGATCCGCCCGTTCCCGGCCAACAACCACTAACATCCGCTTAAGGCAGGGGTAGGCGGTCTCTACCCGGTGGTCCATATCCCGTTCCAGGATCTTTACCTGCTCCACCTTCCGCATAAGCTCCATAACCAGGATTTCCCGCTTCTGCTCCAGGAGATCGTAGCCCTCTTCGGCGGTAACAAGACGCTCCTTGGTCCGCAGGAGGTTGCTTTTGGTGGGAGCTATCTGTTCACGGGCCATGGGAGATCACTCATAAATCTAATCTATAATATTGGGGGGATTTTAACAAGGGAAGTGGGGGATTTTGTGAAAAAGTGGGGAAGATGCCTTATTGGCAAAGACGGGGGGAGGGAGGGGCATCCCCGGCGCTCGCACGCAGGTAGAGTCTGCCTATGGAGCCCCTTCGGGTCTCCTCCGGCAGGGAATTCCTCGGACCGTAGGTCCGCAATGTGCTCGGTCGGGGATGCCCCTCCCTCCCCCCGCCGATGTCAATTAAACAATGCGCTTATACGAAGATAGGCATTTTTCGTTATCCAGGAAATGTGCATAAAACAATTCCGGAAAACAGAGACAGCTATGGCTTATTTATTGGATACCGCACCCAGTTCTGCGGCCATGCGCTTCCTCATGCGCTCATTTCGTTCTTCCCAGGTACCATTGACCGGCTGAAACTCGGCAAGCTGCTCGTCGGTTAATTCCGGGCAGTCATCGTCATAAAAGATGGGACGATCTGCGAGAGCGTCTAGCTGCGCAATCTGTTCAGGGGTTAATGGACTTCCAGCCTTTCGGGTACTTCGTACGATCGCCATAGTAAATCCTCCGTTCTTTTGGCTCTGCCTTACGAGCCGTTATTAGTAGGGTATCATCCCCACGTTCAGTACAAACAACAAATAACACCTGCTGGGCCATCCCCATGATTTGCCAGCGTTCTTCCTCATCACTGTGATCGTCGTCACGGCGCTGTAGACAATCGGGATCAAGAAAAACATCCTGAGCAAGCTCGAAGTCAATCCCATGCTTTTGGATGTTTATCCGGTTTTTATTATCATCCCAGACAATCGCCATGCATCCACCTCCTAGTATAGCACATTTTGGCATTTCGGACATAGATGCCCCGATTTATGTCTTGTTATGAGGCGATTGGAAAAAATGCTTTAGTGTGGGGAGAGAAATAGTTAGGGACTTTGTAAAAAAGCAGGGGAGATAAGTTTATCGGCAAAGACGGGGGGAGGGAGGGGCATCCCCGGCGCTCGCACGCAAGTAGAGTCTGCTTGCGGAGCCCCTTCGGGTCTCCTCCAGCAGGGAATTCCTTATGTGCTCGGTCGGGGATGCCCCTCCCTCCCCCCGCCCTTGTCAATTAAACAATGCGCTTATACTAAGATAGGCAGTTTCCGCTATCCAGGAAACGCACATAAATCAATTCCGGTAAACAGAGACAGCTATGGCTTATTTATTGGATACCGCCTCCAGTTCTGCGGCTAGGCGCTCCCTCATGCGCTGGGGATTACCCTACAGCATCTGCATTACTTCCAGCAAACTCTGATAACTATCAACATCATGATACTTCACTCCGGTGGTTGAGATCTCGTTGAATAGCTTTCGTGCACAGAATATTTTTGCCTGTTCAATTGGGCGTAAATTAAGGCTATCCATGGTGCCTTTCGTTTCGGCAATAAAAAAAATATGCTTTACGGAATTGCGCTTGAAGGCGATTGCCCAATCAGGGGAATAATTGCCTACGGGTGTGGGTATGTAAAATCCTTTTGGGCCTCGGGGTAGCTTTGCATAAACAACGACCTCATTGGCGGTATCCAGGCTCTCTGCAAATTTGCGTTCCGTGCTTTGCTCGGCAGTCCCGTCGGTAAATACAAAATCCTGAATAGAATGTTTTGCGGAAAATGCTTTTGCATATTCCTGAGAAGATTTGCTAATATTAAAAATATCCTGGGTATAGGGCTGTTCCGCGCTTGGTTGATACGATATATGTTCCACAACAACTGCTGCTTTTTGTTTGTTTATTTCTTCTGTAACTTTTTGGATAAACTCCTCGGGGTTCGCTCTGAACAAGTATAATTTATCCGGAGACAGTTTTTTAAGAATAGCGGCAACACTATGGCGAGTGAGTGTCGTACCCTCAGCTATTTTTCCGATAAGATCATAACTCACGGAACTGACTTGGGCACTTTTTAGTTTGCTTGTCCTTGTTCCGGTGATCGCAATATCAACACCCCCGGTCTGCTCGCCTGTGGTTGTCGTGTACATAAGTTCCGTAACATAAAGGTATGCATTAAGCGCGGCAACAGATTTTGCGATAAGCTCCGGGGTATCAAAATCAACCGTATAGGCGTAGCGGAGGTTGATTGCCCGCCATAAATCCTGAAACTCCTGCTTGTAAAAATTGTTGTTAAGCGGATTTTCTTTGACCAGGGTTTCACCGCATACATCAATATCCTGCCTGTCGCCGGATTGGTTGACGCATAATCGCAGACCCCGCCCTACTTCCTGGCGTTTTGCGGCTGCATTATCGGAATGTTTTAGCGTACAAATTTGAAATACATTTGGGTTGTCCCAGCCTTCGCGTAATGCAGAATGGGAAAAAATAAACCGTGTGGGCTCATCAAAGGACAGTAAGCGCTCTTTATTTTTTAGGATGAGATCATAGGCAGAAATATCATCAGAAAATTCACTGCCTCGTTTAGCAGCGCTGTCTACGCAGTGTCCTTGCTTATCAATGGAAAAATATCCATTATGGGTATCTGACTTTGTAATCCCCCGCAAATAATCCTGATATTCCGGGGGGAATAATCCCAAATGATCATTGAGGCACGAGAGATATTCTTCTTCAAAGATTTTACCATACTCGCCGAGAATTTCCTTTCCGTCATCATCATACTGGCGGTATTTTGCAACTTCGTCGATAAAAAACAGGGATAAGCATTTAATTCCGCTTTGGAAAAGCTGCTCTTCTTTCTCAAAATGAGAAAGAATCGTTTCGCGTATTTGAATGCGGCGGATGTCGTTTTCATTAACGTTGCCTGAGGCTTCGCCTACCGCAAGGGTGTCGCCGCTTGAGAAAGTTACTATACCACGAAGGGGGTCAATTTCAACGAGGGACAAGCCCTTGTACTGTTCCAGGTTTTTTGATTCCACATAAAGACTGTCACCGGCGTTCAGCAGATGGGTTTCGCGCTTGATACCGCCGCTATGCTTGACTTCAAATTCTAAACGTGCGCGTGGCGGCTTTTTGCTGTCTACAACAATCTCGCCAAGATACAGATATTTGTCTGTGCCGCGTAGATTCTTAATATCAAAGCCTTTAACCTGAATCTTTTTCACAAGCCGCTTTTGAAAGGCGTCGAGCGCGTCAAGGACATATATAAGATTATGGGAAGTTTTGTGGGTCGCCGAATAGTTCAGTGAGAACAGAGGATTGAAATTGCTTTTTAATGCATTTTGTGTAGCGGCTCCACCCATTTTCTGCGGTTCATCGAGAATAATTATCGGGCGATTGGCCTTAATAACATCAATGGGCTTACGAGAACCGAACTCATCGCGCTTGGAATAGATAATACGGCTTTCTTTATTATTTGCGCCCTCCTTTAATGATGAGGCAAAGGCCTGAATATTGATTATCATCACGTTGATTCCGGAATTTTGTGAAAATTCATCAAGCTGATGGAGGTTTGAAGAATTATAAATAAAAAACCTGGCTTTTTTGCTGTACAATTCCATGAAATGTTCCTGAGTGATTTCAAAGGACTTGTTCACCCCCTCCCGTATAGCGATACTTGGCACCACGACGATAAACTTACTCCAGCCATACCGCTCGTTCAGTTCAAACATGGTCTTGATGTAGACATACGTTTTTCCTGTACCGGTTTCCATCTCCACATCAAGGGACACTGCGCCGAGTTCTTTAACGAGTGAGGGTGACAGCTTAATATTGCTTTCAGTCTGTATTTTACGAATATTCTGCAAAAGCTGGGAGTCGTTTAGTTCTATTACTGCATTACGATAGCCCGTTTCGGCTTCATCATCTGTTTCGTAAGAGAGCGCTCCTTGAAGCTGCTGTTCCTTTACACCGAGATCGCGACGATAACTAATGCGGTCTTGTTTATGCTGACCTGAGAATACTCTCACAACGCTATCTACTGCTTCTGTTTGGAAGGGCTGTATCTTAAAATTAAATTTCATTTTTTATCTCCCAATATATAATCGCTTTCCATGCCGCCAGCTAAATTTTTTACTGCAATAATAGTCATCTCCCAGGTAACATCTGCTGCATAAAGATATTTTTTCCGGTATTTCTGCCAAAGGCTAATCATAACAGAGCTTTCTGTTATCATTTTAATAACTTCGTTGATTTCTGACATTTGTTTTTTTGTGCCGCGTGTTTCCACTGTCTTGTTGAGGGCTGTCCTAAATATCGCCTTGTTAAATGTGCGTGTGGTAGTCAAGATATAAACATCGTAAAAATCTCTCATGCGGGTATTGGTAATGCCACGCGTGATTATGGTTTCAAATTTTTCAGCCAAAATCGATTCCAAGTTGTAGGTCATGATATTGATTGTCCGGTCTTCGAACATCAGCTTGTATTGGTATTCAATTTCCTTTGGCGTGATGTAATCCCCGGTGGTAATATCAACTTTCAACGTTTGGCGTGTTTTATCAAATATTGCTTTAATGGAAACGCGGTATCCGGGATAGTCGGCTCCTTCCCGAATTTCTTCGATGCCGAGCACAGTAAATTCAACCCCATCGTTTATGGGTATACGGAGTATAGTTTCAACAATGGTGTTTATCTCAGTTATGGTCAGTGTCTGCCCTTTTATGGTGGCATCCATATCTATCGTGGTTCTCGTATCTATACCAACAAGGGCGGCAATGAGCATTCCGCCTTTTAGAATGAAATTTTGCTTGTAATCGGAAATGGCTATGCGTTCCAGGAACCGCTCAAGCATAAAGTTTCGCAAAAGAACTTCTGCTTCAATGTTCGAATCCCTGGAGAGGTTGCGTACAAGCGCTTTTAACTGTGTGGATGTTTTCATAGGAGAACCTCCAAATAGTTTTGAAGCGGTTTTGCAACCTGGAATGTTTCGGCCATTCGCATCAGTGTGTTTAGATTCTTGTCTTTCCGCAATGAGTAGCGTTTGACTGCATTGGTCACCACGGCTATATCCATCTGATTGCGGCTTCGCAAGCAATCACAGATTGTCCGCTCCATGCTGTAGGTGGCAACGGTATGCCCAAACATGGTGGTGAGTTCCATTTTTCCAAGTCCGTGCAATTCCCGTTTTATAGTGAAAACGGTAAATCCGTCATTCCGCAGTCTTGCGGCGTTATAACCGGTCGGCACTGTTACCGAATAGTTCAGAGGGTCCCGGTCAGTTAAATCGTGCAAAAACAATGCAGTCTCGTGAGAGTAAATGATCTTTGACCGCTGTAATTGAGCAATATACATTTTATCAATGAATTCATTCGGTAAGACATAAACGCCGAATGATACTCGCTCCAGAATGCCTGACTTTATAAGCAGCCGCAATCGCTCGTTCGAGATACCAACGGCGTTAGCCTGGGCAGTGGTAACCGTGCCGCCGTTTTGTACCAAGATTGATTGTAGTTCATCGGGCATTGTCAAACCATTCTCCTCCACCTTGATTTTACTGCTCATATTATATGTAAAACTTGCATAAATATCAAGTTTATCACTTTATCTCCCAGTGGCCGGTTTTATCTGAGCCAACACGGACTATGAGGCCTTCTGTTTTCAGTTTTTGGACAAGCCGTTTTATCGTGGCATTGGATTTGCCGAGTTTGTCGGCATATTGCTGGTAGGTATAGGTCGGATTCATTTTAATACAGGTCAAAAGCGCTTTTGCAGGGTCATTTACAGGGTCATTTACAGGGTCATCCAATTGACGTTTTGCCTGAATGCCAATTATGTCTAAAATGGCCGAAAGGGTAAATTCGATGAAAACGGCGGAATCGTTGGCTTCCCTTGCATCCTCAATTGCCTGATAATACTGCGGTCTGTTTTGATATAAGACAGATTCCATGGGTATCCATGCAAAAATCGTGTTCCATTTGGCAAGCAAAAGCGTTTGCCATAAGCGCCCCATACGCCCGTTACCGTCAGCAAAGGGATGAATGGTTTCGATTTCATAATGCAGGATTGCACTCTTGAGTACGGGATGCAATTCTGACTCTTTAGCCCATCCAAATAATTCTTCCATCAACTGAGGGACAAATTGCGGACGCGCGCCAATATGCACCGGCTTGTTCCCATCAAAAACACCAACATCACCGCTGCGGAATCTACCTGACTCTTTGACAAGTCCCTGGGTCATCAGATCATGGGCTTTCAGGAAGTCACTGATGACATAGGGATCGAAGGTCATAATCTTATCGTAGGCCTCGTATGCGTTTTTTACTTCTTTGATTTCTTCCTGTTTTCCTGCGACTACTTTTCCTTCGATCACGGCGCTTACTTCGCCCAGTGAAAGGGAATTGCCCTCGATGGCAAGGGAAGAATGGATGGTGCGCACACGGTTCTCTCTGTGTAGTTTTATATCCCGTTTGAATCCTGTCCCGAACTCAAGACGCGTTACGGTTTCCACTATTTTAGCCAAATAATCAGCGGCCTTTTCCGTGATTGTATACGGAGGTTTCTCAATCATTACAATACCTTGCGGATAGTCGTTGGGCTGTAGGTTTTAAAAATCTGCTCAAAATTGACCAGTGTTGAGTCATTTTTAAAACTGCTGTCGCGGAATACCGCATAGTATGGTTTTGCATGGGCAATTTCCATCACAAGGGCTTCATCCACGGGCTCAAAACATGCAACAAGATAATTATCATTGACATAGAATACCGTGCCCCGTTTCTCTATTTTGGCAGAAAGCGGAACGCCCAAGTCGAGCATTACCTGAAACAGCAGGTCCTCCGGGGTGCGGTCGCTTTTGATATTGTCAACGAAACCATCAAGGTCACGCTGAACGATTTCCTGCGGTGTGTAGTATATATCTTTCATATTGGTACTGTCGAGTTTTAGGACACGGAAACCGATGTCTAAGTCGGTCGTTGTCAGAGGGCTATCAGATTTGATTTTTGCCCCAGCACGGCGAATGCGCTCCTTGCCTATTTCGCAGATGTTTTTGTAACCAGCTTTTGCTGCTTCGCTGTCGGGGGCGCAGACTTCGGGGAGTTGTACCATGATGAACTTTCGTTTACCGTCATCTTCTGCGTTGAGTTGCATTACGGCGTGGGCGGTTGTGGCGGAGCCGGAGAAGAAGTCGAGGATTACGTCGCCTTCGCCCGTTACTAATTGCAACATACACTTCACTAATTCAACAGGTTTTGGTGTATCAAATATTTGTTTTCCGTCAAATAACTGTTTAATCATTGCCGCTGCACGACGCGTTGTGCTGAACTTATCACCGTCCCAAAGATTTTCAGGTGTGCGTCCATTTTGCTCGCAAAGGTATATTTTCCTTATTATTCCAGAAAAATCATTTTTGAAAACTATTTCACCTGATGCCAGCTTTTCTTTTAATGTATCTTCAGACCATCTCCAACCAATTTCAGGTGCTTTTATAATATTACCATTAGGTGCAATAATATCAAAACATAAAGTCCTTCTATAATTTGGGCTACGAACATCACCAGAACGCCATAGTCCCTTAGGGTCATCATCTGGATTTGAATAGTTTTTATTATCTTCCTCCGTTCTTTCAAAAAAGAAATTGCTGAGATTGGCAATGTTCTTTGCATATACAACATTGTAGTTATATTGGCGCGAAAAATGTCGTTCGTCATTTTTACTCTGTTGAGTGTGTTTCCAAACAATATTTGCTACAAAATTTTCTGCCCCAAACACTTCATTACAAATCTTCTTCAAATTTTCAACTTCATTATCATCAATACTAATAAATATTACACCATCATCCGTTAATAAGTCACGAGCAAGACGCAATCGCGGATAAATCATATTCAGCCAATCGGTGTGGAAGCGCCCATTGCTGTCGAGATTTCTCACCATGCGGTTTCCGTCATCATCGTATTGTCCGTCTTGGATCAAAAAATCGTTTGCTTCCCCGGCAAAATCGTCCTCATATACAAAATCA
The DNA here is from genome assembly GCF_000297095.1 of Treponema primitia ZAS-1. Lineage (NCBI taxonomy): Bacteria > Pseudomonadati > Spirochaetota > Spirochaetia > Treponematales > Treponemataceae > Treponema > Treponema primitia. The sequence continues at coordinate 218,020 of NZ_AEEA01000058.1, forward strand.
TTACCCGTATTGTATGGCGGGTCGATATATATCATTTTCACACGATTGAGGTAAGTTTCCTGCAACAGTTTTAGCACATCAAGGTTATCGCCTTCAATGTAAATGTTTTCGGTTATGTCAAAATTTACGCTTTCTTCGCAGCAGGGGCGCAAAGTTGCGGCAATAGGAGCGTTGGCAAGCAGGACAGACTTCCTTTTATCGGGCCAGGTAAACTGATAGCGTTCTTCTTTGCCCTCTACAACATGGGTATTTATTTCTTGCCGCAATACATCCGCATCAATGGCGCGAATAACCGCGCCGTTTTCATCCACAGTTTCCGTGACGGCATTGGGGAATAAAGCCGCAAGGGCGGCGAAGTTGCGGTCAGTACGGTCTGGAGTTTGTAGTTTTAGGCGCTCGGATTTAGTCATTTTTTTGGGCTCCTTTTATTGTCCCGGTTAATGTCTTTCATTACAGCGTTTTCCTTTTACAGGTTTGTGGTTTTTAAGCATTGTCTGTCCATGTTATCTTTCACATTTTACCAACCAATTCTGCTAAATCAAGTTGTGCATTAGCAAACTGCTGTGTCCAGAATCCATGAAAGATTCCATTCTTGTAATCCTTATCTTTTTTGCGGATATCAAGAATATTTGTCTTTGCCGTAGTGGATACGGATTCTATTGCTTTTATTCTTGAACCCGCAGTTATCCTGACTAATAGATTTTTAGGTATCTGATGAATTTTTAGTCGTGCATTTTCAGGGGACACGGAATGAGTAAAACCTGTGTCTTGTTCTTTTATACAAAACAAATCCTTTAAGTGCGACGTATCTAATACTAAAAATCCGTTTTGATATGCCATTTCACCAACCGGCATCTGACAGTCTTCAACAAGTACCAAAATTCCTGTTTTTTTTAATAGGCTTGATATTTCACCATCTTTCTGAAACAACTTTAGCCAATCTTTTGGATCAACTTCATGCAATACGTTACACATGATAACGATGTCAAAACTTTCTTTATCAAACTCAGAAAACAAAGCATCAAAATCATTATAATACTTTTTATCAGATGTTCCGAATACTCGTTTTATTGATTCTTCACATAGTGCTTTATCTCTATCGTATTTATCATATGCAATATAATCAAGGTTTTTAATTATTTTATTTTGGTTCTCAACATCCAAATCCGAGATGTTGGAAATTAGTCTTCCTTTACCCGCTCCATAATCCAATACCCTTATTTTTCCGGTTGTAGTAAGCGATAACAACTCGTTTTTTATCTGCCGAGACTGCGGGTCGTTAAAACTTGTCATAGTCGCCAGAGGCTCTAAAAGACTTTCAAAGGCATATTTACTTGTTGCAAATTGCGCAGGTAAACTTATAAAATCTTGGAGTTTTGCGATTTCTTCTTCATTTCCCAACAAACTTCTAAGAACAGTTTCCGGCGTTTTCCCTGCATAAGTTATTTCTTTTCCCGATTCTATATACCATAAGTCAGACGTGCCAAAATGTGCAAGCAATGGCACCGAATGTGTTGCAATCCAGATTTGTCCATTTGAAACACACTTTTGTATTTTTTCAATGGTTTCAATAATAACAGATGGATGTAAATGATTTTCAGGTTCATCAAGAACTAATATTAATTCATTGAGCGCAACTTCTTGACTATAAATGGCAATGCAGAGTTGCAACAGTATTTTTTGCCCATCTGATAATTTAGATTGCCCTAATGGAAATCCAAAAAGGGTTGCCTCACCATTAATTGTTCTGCTAATATCTGTTCCCAAAAATACAAATATTGTTTCTTTAAGTCTGTCATAATCATCGTTAGCTTTTTTCTTTTCTTCCTCTGATGTGTCTGATTCAGGGTGTGATGTATTAAAGCGCACATCTTGAATCACTTGTATTTTTGCAAATGCACCTTGGGGCAAAGTAGATACACCAACAGCAGTAACACTTATTGCATTATTGATCAAATCTGCTTTTGAGAATGTATTGCTATCTGCTATTGCAAGACTTTTAGGTACAAATGGTATATGCATATATATTTCTGCTTCTGTATTCGTTTTTATAAGACACCATTTTTGAATGGCGTTACAGTTTTTTATCGCTATGTTTAATCGTCCAATTTCCTTTTCATGGTTTTCAATGCTTTCTTGTAGTTCTATTTGTTGCGTGTCATTAGTTACTGATTTTATTTGATTTTCAATCAGCGCAATTTGGCTTTGGTAATACTGAATATCCCTCTCATGATTTTTTTGATTAATCAACGATTGTTCAATTGCCGCACGAGTTGGTTTTTGTGAAAACACAGAAAATATTTTGTCCAGTATTCGTGTTTTTCCTGCGCCGTTTTTGCCGGCAATCAGGACAAGACTTTCCAACCGAGACATTTTTATTGCCTCAAGTCCATCTTCTGCTGATTTTGGAATATCAATTTCAGTAATCCGCATCCCTACTCTCCCCCGCAAACGCCTTCCGCAATACTGCGGAAGGCGTGATGTTTATTCTTTCCATCCCTTCTTTCATCCTCTTCACTTCCTCCGCCAGTTCCCATTTGCGCCTCGGCTGCATCTCGCTCCGCGCCTGCTTTTCAATCTGCTCTATACGCCGGGTTAATTTTGTACGCTCCTCATCAGCGGCTATCTGTTCATCAAGTGTCTTACCATCGGAAACCTCAAGCCCTCCGATTTGCACGATAATGTTATCCCATACACTGTCAAGATTCAGCCCTGAAAGCTTAATATCCCATTCCCCAAGCGGCTTCTCCTCTGATTCAAGCACCTTGCCAGCCCGGAATACCGCAAGCTGCGCTTTATCATCATATTCCAGCACAAACAGCATATTCTGCGGTATCAATTTTGAGAGTAAAACCAGGTTCTTATTATCACACACCGAATTTCTTAAGCTTACCAAAACCACATAAAATGCACTGACCGCTTCTCCGGCTGCTATATTCACCGTTGTGGGTGATATTTCGTGGATAATAGCGAGCCGCCTGATTTCAGCATCGAAGCGCTGTCTGTCCTGGGTGTTCGGCTTGAACTTGTCAAAAATTGCTTTCTTTGGCAATTGGCGGTTCATCTCGGTGGTTTTGGGTAATCCTAACATAACGTTACCTCACCACCAGAAAACATATCAGCTCAAAGTCGTCCAGCCCGTTAATTTTATTGGACAGAAAACTTACCTGTTCACCGTTCAAAAAACTATCCAGTTCACTCATGTCTTTTACATCAATGATGGACTTTATCGCATCGCCTAACAGTTCGGAGTATCGCCGCATATCCTTGCCGTCTTTGGTATCTTTATTGAAGGCTTTGCACAAAGTTTCCAGGGGCTTGTCTTTACCTTTACATAGGCAGCGCATTTTGTCGAGCATTTCTTTGGGGGAAAGGTGGTCACAAACAATCCCGCCATCATCGGCGATATACACCATATAGAAGGGGTGGAGGCGGTTTTGATTGCCTATATTTACGCCGCCGTTGATGTTTTTTAAAACGTACACTACCCCTGTCGGCGCGTCCGGTGATGAAGGAACAACGGCATGGAGACCGAAGGGGGTTTTATCCAAATCGCCGTGGTTTTTGATGTATTCAAGCAGGTCAAGGCGGAACTCGTTCAGCCCCAAGTCCATAATGGAGATACCGTCCTGCATTTCTTCAATGTCAACAACTTCTTCCTGTAAACGCTTTAATTGTGCCTTGCGGTATTCGAGATCCCCTTTTTCTTCGGCGTTGATTAAGTCGTCGTCACCGGTGGAGGTCATTACAGAAATTCGCATACGGGTTTCCACACGGCTTTTAAGGCTGAGGTATTCGTCCAAATCCAGGTCGGGCCAGAAGTTCACAAGCTGAATAACCGCATTGTGACTGCCGATACGGTCAATGCGGCCAAAACGCTGAATAATGCGGACAGGATTCCAGTGTATGTCGTAATTTACACAATAGTCGCAGTCCTGTAAGTTCTGGCCTTCGGAGATACAGTCCGTGCCGATAAGCACGTCAATTGCGGTGACGTCCTTCGGCATGAGTAAATGCTTATCCTTTGATAAGGGGGAGAAACAGGTAAGCACATTATTCAGCGTAGCACGAAATTTTGGAATTGTTGTCTTGCCATCAATAGACCCGGTTATCATGGCGGTATCAAGGCCGAATTTGTTCTTAATATAAACGCTTACATTATCATAGAGATAATCCGTTGTATCGGAAAAGGCAGAGAAAATCAGAATTTTTTTGTTGCCGTCGTTTATGGGCTGCTCAATCTTGTCTGAAATTATGCTCAGGAGGGTTTGTAGTTTTGTGTCGTGTTCAGGCGTGATATCTGCGATCATCAACCCAAGTAATTCTAAAATCTCCGCATCCTTAACAATTTCCGTGCGCCAGGTAATATAGTCCATATCGGCAAGGTCAATTTTTTGTTTGCGCTCTCCGTTAAAATAGTCTGTGTTCTGGTCATCCGCATCAAAATCAGAATCAACTTCAATTTCGATTGTTTCAATGATTTTACTTTCGCCATTTTTGTAGTTGTCAATTTCCGCAATGGTGTTTTCAATCAATTTTCTAATACGGCCAAGGGTAAGGCGGAATGCATAAACGGAACTTTCAAGGCGTTTGAGCAGGTTGATACTCATCAGGCGGCGGATACCCTGTTCGCGTCCGGCACGGTTAATATTGATATCGGCGTTAACATATTTGCTGAGTTTGCTTTCAAGTATAAAACCGGTGGGAACATAGACGGAGAGCTTAAGTTTCATCAATTCCGCATAAATCTGGTTGTAATTGATTGCGCTGGGCAGGTCGGTCAAATTAGGACGCAGGGATATGGGCTTAAGCCTTTCAGGGAAGCGGCCGATTTCGGCCATGTCGTAATACTTTTCGATATGCTTCCGGGAACGGGCTATGGTTACGCTGTCAAGTACCTCAAAGAAGTCAAAATCAAGCATACGCAGGAGTGTGGTCGTCGTCCTTTGTCCGGGATCCATTTTGCTCCATTGATTGAACATGGCCTGGGCATGACGGAAAATATCGTCAATTGGTTTTGAGGTGGCGAGTTTTTCATTAATCAGGGCTGGATTGCCTTCATAAGCCAGCTGTAGTTGATTGCGTAAATCGGTAAAGCGGTTATTTACCGGGGTTGCCGACAGCATGAGTACCTTGGTCTTGATACCGGCGCGAATTACCTGTTTCAATAAATGGTTGTAGCGATTATCTTTTTCGTCTTCGCCGTAGACTTCACCGCCGTTTCTAAAGTTGTGGGATTCATCAATTACCACAAGGTCGTAATTGCCCCAATTCAGCCTGTCCAAATCCAGGCCATTTGATTTCCCGTGGGTACGGGAAAGGTCGGTATGGTACAGCACATCATAGCGCAGACGGTCTGCGGCGATAGGGTTATTTACATAGTTGTCTTTAAAGGTATTCCAGTTATCCGCAAGCTTTTTGGGACAAAGCACCAGGACGGAACGATTGCGGTTTTCATAGTATTTAATAACCGCGAGAGCGGAAAAGGTTTTGCCAAGTCCAACGCTATCCGCAAGGATACAGCCATTGTATTTTTCGAGTTTGCTGATTATGGCAAGAGCAGCGTCTTTTTGGAAGCTATACAGCATATTCCATATTTTGCTATTTTTAAAACCCGTCGCTTCGTTTGGCAATATGTCTTCGGAGACATCTTCGAGGAACTCATTAAAAATATTATAGAGGGTAAAAAAATACAAAAAGTCTGCGGAGTTTTCGTTATACGCAGCGGTGATGCTGTCGATTACTTCTTCGGTTACATCCTGCATTTTTGATTTGTCATTCCATATCTGATCAAAAAGGCTGATAAACTGGGTGCTTGCAGGCGCATCCAGGCGGGTTACCATATTATAGGCGTTATTACCGCGCTCACAGCCAATGTCTACGGTTGTAAAACCGGAGAGCGGCATATAGGTCAACGCTGCGGAATCTGAGGCGATATTCAAAAAACCGCCCATATTCTCGTTCGTGGTATTGGACATAAAAGTAACTTTTTGGCGAATCCAATCGGCACATTCACGGGCAATAGCTTTTTGGGATAATTCATTGCGGAGCTTTACTTCAAATTCAGTGCCGTAGAGGCTGCGCTCGCGGTTAAGACGGGGTATATAAAACTCCCGCTTCGTTTTTGCTGCCTTTTCGGTCACAAAGGCGGGGGAGGTGAAAATAAAGCGCATTTCATCAACAGCATCAAGCTGTTTCTTCAGGACTTGGTAGGCATAGATAGAGAAACAGGCGGCGGCTATCGAAAGACGGCTGCCTTTTTCGATTGTAACGGCTAAGTCATCTTTGACAGCCTTATTGATATTATCGAAAACCTGCATATCAGATTATACCGCTTAGCCAGGGAATCATCAAGAAGCAGGTGGATACTTCTACAGCCCCCCGCTGCCCCAGTCTTCGGAGGCGGGGGAAAGCACGGCGCCGGCGGTGAAGGGGTTCATATACTTTTCGATGTATTCCTTTTTTATCCGCAGGAGGTCCTCCCGAGGCAGGCTGGCTAATACTTTCCAGCCAAGGTCCAGGGTCTGATCGATGCTGCGGTCCTCGAATTCGCCCTGGGTGAGGAAATCCTGTTCCAGCCGTTCACCAAACTGAAGGTAGCGTTTGTCCGCGTCGGATAGTTCTTCTTCGCCGATGATCGACGAAAGATTGCGGACCTGCTTGACCTTGGAATAGGCGGCGAAGAGCTGGCTGGACACATCCTTGTGATCCTCCCGGGTCATGCCAGGGCCGATGCCGTCCTTCATGAGCCGGGAAAGGCTGGGGAGCCCCGCCACCGGCGGATAGACCCCCCGCTGGGTGAGTTCCCGGTCCAGCACGATCTGCCCTTCGGTGATGTACCCCGAAAGATCCGGAATGGGGTGGCTGATATCATCGTTTGGCATGGTGAGGATGGGGATCTGGGTGATGGAGCCGGAGGAACCGCTTATCTTTCCTGCCCGCTCGTAGAGGCTCGCCAAATCGGAGTAGAGATAGCCCGGGTAGCCTTTGCGGCTGGGAACTTCACCACGGATGGAACTTACCTCACGGAGGGCTTCGCAGTAGTTGGTCATGTCGGTCATCACCACCAGAACGTGCATGTTCCGGTCGTAGGCTAGATATTCCGCGGCGGTAAGGGCGCACTTGGGGGCCACGAGCCGCTCCAGGGAGGGGGCGTCCGCCAATGACAGGAATACTGCTACGTTGGCAAGAACACCGGTACGCTCAAAGTCGTCCAGGAAGAACCGGGCCACATCGTACTTAACACCCATGGCGCAGAAGACTACCACGAAGGGCTCCGGAGCGCCGCCGCCGCCGAGGTTCAGGATCTTTGCCTGACGCACTATTTGTGCGGCCAAGCGGTTATGGGGGAGTCCGTTGCCGGAAAAAATCGGAAGCTTCTGCCCGCGGATCAGGGTGTTCATGCCATCGATGGACGAAATCCCGGTCTGGATAAAGTCCCGGGGATAGGTCCGGGCGTAGGGGTTGATGGGGAGACCGTTCACATCCAGGCAGGTGGAGGAGAAAATGTTTCCGTAGCCGTCTATGGGTTCACCCAGGCCGTTAAAGATGCGCCCCAGGAGCCCCGGCCCTACCCGCAGCTGCATGGGCTTCCCCAGGAATTCTACCCGGGAGTCCGCGGCGGAAAGGCCAGTATTACTGCCGAATATCTGGATAGCCGTCCAGTCTTCGCTCATGTCTACCACACGGCCTAAACGGCGGCCTTCGTCACGGTCGTAAACCGCCACCACCTCGTTAAAGCCCACGTCACGGCTCCGCTCGGTGATCACCACGGGGCCCTCTATCCGGGTTAAGCCCCGGTATTCAACACCTCTCACAGCGTCTCCTTTGTCCGGTAGCTCCGTTCCAGGTTTTCCAGGGCGCTCCGCATTTCCTGTTCAAAATCCGACAGCTTACCGCTGTCTTCGTTTTTTACATCACCCTTAAGCCGGGAAAGCCGTTCCCGGAGGGGCATGGGATTATCCCCGCCGGTAAGGGAACTAATTTTAATCAACGGGGCGCCCAGCTTGATACAGACCTGGGCTTTTTCAAAAAAGTCCATGACCAGTTCCAGGAGCCGCACCTGTTTTGCGGGAATACAGTACATATCCACTTCGTCAAAAGAATTCTGCTGAAGGAACCCGTCCTTAATGATATCCGCCGTTACCAGGACGAGCCGCTGATCGTCCGGCAGAGCGTCGGGGCCGATGAGCCGCACTATTTCTGAAAGCCGCTGTTCCTTTTTAAGCAGGTCCAGGGCTTCCTGGCGTACCCTAGCCCAGAGGGGGTTTACCTTTTCCCACCAGGGGCCAACTTCCTCGGCGTACTCAGAATAACTGTCTATCCAACTGATGGCCGGGTAATGCCGGGCGTTGGCCAGGTCCCGATCCAGGGCCCAGAAGCAGCGGATGAAACGCTTGGTGTGCTGGGTTACGGGCTCGGAAAAATCGCCCCCCGGGGGAGACACCGCGCCGATGATGGAGACCGAACCTTCAACGCCAGAGAGGGTCTGTACCCGGCCGGCCCGCTCGTAAAATTCCGCAAGCCTGGTGGGGAGATATGCGGGGAAGCCTTCCTCGGCGGGCATTTCTTCCATGCGCCCCGACAGTTCCCGCAGAGCCTCCGCCCAGCGGCTGGTGGAATCCGCCATGATCGCCACATGGTACCCCATGTCCCGGTAAAATTCCGCCAGGGTTACCCCGGTGTAAATGGAAACCTCCCGGGCAGCCACGGGCATGTTAGAAGTATTGGCGATAAGGATGGTGCGTTCCATCAGAGAACGACCGCTGCGGGGATCGGTTAAGTGGGGGAACTCGGTGAGCACATCGGTCATCTCGTTGCCCCGCTCACCGCAGCCGATGTAGATGATCACGTCGGCGTCGCACCACTTGGCAATGGCGTGCTGGGTCATGGTCTTGCCGGTACCGAAGCCCCCGGGTATGGCGGATGTGCCGCCCTTGGAGAGGGGGAAAAACACATCGATGACCCGCAGACCCGTAACCAGGGGCTGATCCTGGGGCAGCCGTTTCGCACTGGGCCTGGGGATACGCACGGGCCACCACTGGGCCATGGGGATCTCTTCACCGTGATCGGTCCGCGCAATAACGGTGTTACAGTTGTAGTCGCCGGCCTTAACCAGTTCCGTAAGGCCCTCCCCGTGGATGTTTGGGGGAACCATGATCTTGCAGACTATGCTCGGGGTCTCCTGAACCGTCCCAAGGATCAGCCCCGGAACCGGGACCGGCTTTTCTCCGGCGGCAATCTTCGCAGCCAGGGCGGGATCGGGAACGAAGGACCAAAGCTTCGCGGTGTCCAGGGGATCTTCCCGGGCGCCGGGGTCCATGAAGGCCCCGCTCTGTTTAAAAAGGGCCTCCAGGGGCCGCTGTATTCCATCATAAATAGTACCGATAAGTCCCGGCCCCAACAGAGCCGAAAGGGGCCGGCCGGTGGAGGCTGCCCCGGCGCCTATCTGGAGCCCCGTATCATCCTCGTAGACCTGGATCACCGCCTCGTCCTGCTCAAGCCGTACGATTTCGCCGATGATACGTTTTTCGCCGACCTCTACCAGGTCGAAGAGCCCCGCCCCGTCGAGGCCGGAGGCGCGCACTATGGGCCCGGAGATGCGCCGGACCTTTCCGTTAATGGTCATCCTTCGCCTCCCCTAAAAGAGCCGCCACCAGCTCTGCCCGGCTGTCCTCTAACAATGCTGCGGCAAAGGCATCCACCGAAGCGGTAAGCCGTACCGCCGGGGAGTTTACGATAATGGCAGGAAAACTGCCGGGTAGTCTATGGAAGCTCATGTCTTTTTGATAGGTCCAGTTGATCCCCGGCAGGGACTTTGATATCAGCGTTTTAAGTTCCTCTTCCGTAAGAGCCCGGCAGCCAACCAAGAGGGGCGGAGCGCCGGGAACAGGTTCCGGGAGCCCGGCGGCGCAGCGCTTGAGCTCCTTTTCCAATAGGGCAAGGAGTTTTTCCCGGGACAGGGCGCCAAGGTAGTCCCGCATGGAAGAAAGGAGGAGGGTCTCCACCGTTTCCGAATAGGCGCGCCGTTTATCCAGGGGAAGCCGGGCCATAAGTTCTTCCCGGGCTTTTTCTGTACGAGCAGTAAAACTTTTTTTAAGCTTCCCAAGATCCTTCCCCATCCGCTTTTCCCAGACTGCGGCGGCGGCGGTAATGGCCTCATCGGCGGTACCTAATATACGCTTGGCCTTTCTCCGGGCATCTTCGAGGATCTCTTTATCCAATACGTCGGTTGATTGCAGTTCTTCCATTACACGTGAACCCCTACTGCTTCCCGGATAGAGTCCACCAGGGTCTTACGGCCCGGCAGATGTCCCAAGGTTCCGGGTATTTCCACCACCAGGGGATACTCCCCGGAGAGCTGCCAGTCCGTCAAATCCTCTCCCAGCCAGTCCGCCGCTTCTTCGGTGAGGATCAAGACCCGGCAGCCCTTTCCCGCATAGGCTGAGGGCAGCACCGCCTGGGCGGTTTCATCCCAGCCCCGGGTTATCCCCAGGAAAGCGGCCCGGGCGGTTTCAGCATTCGTCACCGGGGTACCGTCTATGCCGATAAAGCGAAAGGCGGTAAGCAGCTCAGCATCCCCGATAAAGTAATAGTCCATTACAATATCATAATAAGCAGGGCCACCAGGAAGCCCCAGAGACAGATACCTTCCGCAAGACCCGCATAGGGCAGGGCCTTTCCGGAAAGCTCCGGGTTCTCGCTCATGGCGCCCATGGCTGCGGCGCCGATCTGGCCTACGGCGATACCGCCGGCGATACAGGAAATACCCACCGCCAAAGCCGCTGCGATATACCGCCAAGCCGCAGTATTACTGCCGCCGCCATCAGATGCCGCGGCAGCGGCAGCCTCCTGGGCAAAGAGCGGAACCGACAGGGCAAACAGTACAAGGATACACAATACTATTTTGCGTTTCATGATCAAACCTCCCTGCGAAACCGGAAGGGGGTAAATTCCACCCCGGTTTCGGTAAAAAACTTACTGAAAAATTCGTAATATTGAAGACGTACAACCTGAATGGCGACGATCATTCCCTCGAGCAGTATTATTACGGTGTTCCCAAAGATCATCACCAGCAGGAACGCTACGGAACCGCCGACGCTTCCGGCAACGCTGTTTCCGGCGGCGGTCATCACCATCTCCGAAAGCTTAAAGATGATAAAGGAAAGCACGGCGTGGGAAAGGGCAAAGGCCCCTACCCGGAGAAAACTTACGGTATTGGAGATATAGGTGGAAACCGTTTCGAGGATCTCCACAAATCCTTCCATGATGAAAACCATAAGCCCGTGTTCCAGCACCGGTTTTTCCCGGGCAAAGGCCCGCCACAGTAGGGGACCGAAAAAGATACAGAACACCGGAAGGGCCAGGCCGATGCCGTCGAACCAGGCAAAACGCCCCCCAAGGAGACAACGGATGGCAATGGAGATGGCGTACCAGAACAAAAGGAGCCCGGAGATACCGGTCTTGGAGAAAAGGGCCTTCTCGTATTTTTTAAGCCCCCACTGGTTAACGATATTCACCAGTAAGCCTATGGAATTAAAGACGATCCCCACCGCAATGGTAAAACCAAAAAAGTAGAAAAGCTTGGTTACACTCCCGCCCTTTTCGGTAAGGGGCATCAGGGTGAGGATGCGGTCCACCGGATGACCGGTAAGGAAACCCGTAAGCGCCCTGGTGGGACGGATAAAGAGTTCCTCGCTTGCAAAAATCTCCCCGTTAAGAAAGCCCATCACCATGGATGCTATGCCCACCGAAATAAGGGGGGTAGAATAGTTTTTAAACTTTGACAGGGCCTTAATGCCCCGGCGGCCCGTGAGGATCCCCGCCAGAAAAAGTACGAAACCCTGGCCCACATCGCCGAACATGATGCCGAAGAGTATGGTAAAAAAGAAGGCCACCAATGGTGTGGGATCGATGGTTCCGTATAAAGGAGCGCCGTAGGAAAACACCACCCCCTCAAAGCCCTTAACAAATGCGCCGTGGTTTAAGGATACGGGAACCTTGGTTTTCCCGTCCCGCACTTCAGGAATCTCGTTGGGATCAAAGGTACGCACCCCTACCCTGCCCTCGGTACGTTTCTCCAGATCCTCCACCAGTTTCCCCATGCTGTCCGCGGGAACCCAGCCGGAAAGAACATAGACGCTCTTGGTGGACGCCAGCCGGTGTTTTAGATCCTCGGTGATGGACGCCATGAGAAAACTACCGTGCAGGGTAACCAGGACGGGCCCGTATTCTTCTTTTACCTGTTTTTTATCAACCCCAATGGATTTGAGCTCCGCCTCCATACCCTCAAGGCGGGTTTGCAGCCCCGACAACAGTTCCCCCGGGACCCCCTTATAGCCTTCGGGAACCGCGATGGGGACAAAGTCCTGTTTTTTCAGTTCCGAATCCAGGGCGAAGCGGCCCTTCCGGGATGAAGCGGCCAGGATACGGTCATCGTCCTTACCGGAACCCAGGGGGATGATCACCGCCCGGTCCGCTAAGTTACTGCGCAGATCCTCCAGCCGGTCCGGTCCCAGCCGGCCTATGCGCAGGGTTAAGTAGGAAAGCTGATCCAGATCCGCGAAGGGGGCGTTGAGGTTCGAAAAAGCATTGGCCTCGCTGAGGGCATCTTCTACCTTTTTCTTTTCCTTGAGGGTTTCATTTTCCTTCTCGTTCAAAAGCTCTATCCGGGAACAGATCTTCTCCGTAAGCGAGACTTCATCAGGACCGGGGAGTTTACTGGATTCATCGGGCTCCGTAGGGATTTCCACCCCAAGATATACGGCGCCGGCCTTTATTTTTTCCAGGGTATCCAGTATATCTGTGCGGACAGCGCCCGTATCGGCCAGCTGGTCTTCCGGGACAGCATCGTCCTCTTCCTTGGGGAAGTGCATCAGAGCCCGGCGGCCCAAATATTCTATTACACCGTCCACATCCCGGTCCAGGACGGTGAGTTCAACCTGCTTCATCTTCCGGGGTCTGATCATGAAACTGCCCCCAATAGTTCAAGGGTTTCCTGGGCGCCCATGCCCAGACTTAAGCCTTCGGCAACGCTGACCAGAAGGTCCTCCTCAAAAAGCTTGAGCTTGATAAAACAGGCGGCGGTATCCAAAGAAAAGGGATGGCGCCTGAGTGAATGGCGGGCCAGGTGATAGAGATACTCCGCGGCGGCATTCTGAAAATACCGGGGATCCGCAGTCCAGCTTTCACCGGCGCTGCGGCGGTTCAGGAACTTTACCCACCGCCACCTATCCCAGTCCGAGGGGCTGTCTAAGGCCATATCCAGGGAAACTAGGGCGTCATCCGCCAAACTAGGAGCAGCGCCGCCCCGGACTTTCCGCCCGGGCGCATAATAACCCCTGGGGGCAGGGATAAACACCAGGTATTCCTGAGCCTGCTCAGGGTTCATACCGTAATAGGTACGCATCCGCAGGGCCCAGGCGGCGTTCCGGAGGCTTATCTCCTCCGCCAGAATCCGTTCAATAGAAGAACGATCCGCCGGAGCAAGCTTAAGCAGGGAACGCCAGAGACAATCATAGAAGTGGCGGTCCAGTTTATTCTGAATAGGCGCGGTTGAATCGGTTCCGAGGACCTGAAGATCCCCAAGGAGGAATTCGAATTCCGTTCCCTTGAGCATTTTGTCAAAATGGGGATAGGCACTAAAATCTATGGTGGCAAAGCGGCCAATTTCGGTAAGCGCCGGAGGGTTCCGTTCCCCCGCAACGGCGGCGGTGATCGCCCGTTTCAGGTCCGTGTATTCAAAATCCCGCACCAGCCGGGCTAGTAATTCCGGGGGCTTGCTGAAGGAATCTACAATGGTGATGATCTGCTTTGCAGTCCGGTTGATTATACGCCGTTCCAGATCCAGGAGCAGCTCCCGTTCCGGAAGGTCCCGGGCATCTGATGCAAAAACGAGCCGATCCAGTTCGGACAACCGGGTTAAGCCTCCAAGCTTGGAAAGATTCTTCCCGATAAAGGATTTACCGGTAATCCCGCAAGCCTTGGCATACACATATGCCCGTTCTCCCGATCCGGGCACCCTAGCGATCCCCAAAAAACAGGCGTTCCGCCAGCTGGGAAAATGTATCTCCGTGAACCGGCATGACCGCCAAGCTCTCCTGGTAGGCTTTTAACTGCTGTTTATAGTCTTCTTTTACCGCCAGCACAGCCTTTTCGTACTCCCCATTGAGTTCCGCCGCTTCCAGGCTATACCGCTCGTCATAGCGCGCCCGGTTTTCCTTTTCGTTTTCCGCAACCCGGCGATCCGCCTCCGCCTGGGCATCATCGACCAGAACCGAAGCATGGGACTCAACATTCAGGAGATGCTTTAGAACATCCTGTTCGTGAACATCCCGTTCGCCGCTATCAGAACCCATGGAACACCAACCTGCTTACCCTTTCTTATTTGACATATTAATCCAAAGTAATAGAAATATCCTCATATTTTTTCAGAATTGCATAGGCGCCCTGTGCATCCTTCTGGGCTGCTAGATCCGTGAAAAACTGGGGATTGGCCAGCAGTTCGGCCATACGCTGGAGGACCCGGAGATGCTTTTCCGAATCCCCCACAGGGCCCAGGATCATGAAAAGCACATGCACCGGGTTTCCGTCCAGGGCTTCGTAATCTATCCCCTTCCGGGAAATTCCCAACATGCCGTAGACCTTATCCACCGCATTGGTCTTTCCGTGGGGAATAGCGATACCCTTTTGGATCCCCGTGGACATCTTCATTTCCCGTTCCTTCAGGGCAGCCAGGACATCCTCCCGGGCATCGGATTTAATAACCTGACAAAAACGATCTACCAGTTCCTCAAAAACCTCTTCTTTGTCTTCGGCTTGCAGATCAACCTGTATAAATTCCGGCGAAAACAGTTCGTGTAAAAGCATCAAGCCTCCTCAAATCCTATTCTAACGGACTAGGGTCTGCGGACCTTAGTCCGCAGAATCAGCTTCGGTAGCGGGTTCGGGAAATTGAAACTCCGGCTGGGAATTCACATTACCGGGCCCGCCGTTCTCCTGCCACCAGTCATTATCAACGTCGGTCGAAAGCTGCCGGCCCGCGGATTCAACTCCGGTACCACCGGGGGTCCTGTTTAAGAGCGCAAGCCCAAGGCTGAGTACCAGAAAAATTCCCCCCAAAATAGAGGTTGCCCTGGTAAGCACATTACCGGACCGGGAGCCAAAGGCAGAGGAGGATCCTCCTGCGAAAATCCCTCCAAGACTATCCCCTTCCTCGTTCTGAATTAAAACCAGGAGAATAAGCAGGATCGCCGCAATAACAAAAAACACCAACAGGACCACACTGAGCACACCCATCTACTGACTCCATTAAAAATATACTTTATTTTACTGAAACAAAAAAAGTTATACAAGTAATGCCAGGGGATATGAGGAATTTCGGCTTAAAATTCCTCATATCTTCCGGTCTGGCTTAACTCATAGCCCCCCATTATTTCCAGATCCCTCTTAAACTCATCGGAGGAGATATAGGAACTGATTGTCCGGATCGCCGGAGTATTCCGGTCCACCAGACGAAACACAAAATCGTACCATTCCATCTGGAGGGGGACGAATTCGACTCCGGCGACCCTTTCAATGCCCCGCTCGCAGCCGCAGCCCAGTTCGGCGCCCCCCTTGGCAACCGTACTGGCGCAGGCCAGGTGGGAGCTGGATTCCCGGGCATAACCCTGGATGGCGGTGGTATTAATCTTCAACTGGGCCAGCTTCTGGTCCAGGAGAATCCTGGTGCCGGAACCACGTTCCCGGTTGATCATGGACAGTTCGGGGCGGCTAAAGTCTTCCCACCCCCGTATGTTCATGGGATTCCCCTTTCTGACATACAGGCCCTGCATACGACCACCCAGGCGAAACACCCCAACGGGAAGCCCCGGAAGGAGGCGGCGAATGAAGGGATAATTGTAGGTATCTGTTTCTGCATCCCAGAGATGAGTCGCGGACATGGTCACCCGCCCATGGTACAGGGAATAGAGGCCGTTATAACAGCCCACGTAGGAACGGAGCACCGTGCTTCCCGCCCCGGAAAGCCTGGTTACCAGCAGATCCAGGCACATATCCTGGCCGGAGATAATCACCGTCGAGGAAAACAGATCCGGGCTTTCCTCGGGAGGATTGGGCCGGCCGGAGGATATTAAATCGACAAGCTCACGACTATTCTCCCGCAGGCGCTCCGAATACTGGGGACCGGTCTTGTTAGACTCCAGATACCGATCTATATCGGTCTGGGAGATACGTACCTGTTTCCCCACCTTGGACGAAGGGAGCTCCCCCCGTTTGATAAGCTCATAGACTGTATACTTTTTTATACGCAGTTGTTTAGCTACATCTTCCGCAGTGAGCAGGTTCGATTCCATAGGATCATTATATCAGATTCATTGCAAATGTTCTACAGCGGCCCTTTCTATCGCAATGCCCTTGGTATACTGTTTCATGAAGGCGGTGAACCCCTGTACATCCTTTGCATCCGGTTCAAGCAGGTCGCCCGAGTTCTTCCCAAACACCTTTTGCGCCAGAAAGGATTCAAGGGTTCCTTCTTTTTGCTGCAGGTACGCGGCCAGGAGCGCAATACCCCATGCGCCGCCTTCGCCGGCGGTCTCCATTACCGCAACCGGTGTTTTCAACGCCGCCGCCATCAATCGCTGACCCACAATCTTTGTTTTAAATAAACCTCCATGGCCAAGAATTTTATCAAGACGGACATGTTCTTTTTCCGTAAGAATATCCATCCCTATCTTCAGGGTAGCCATGGTGGAAAAAAGGAGGGCACGCATAAAATTTGCCAGCGAAAAGCGGCTGTCAGGCATACGGGTAAACAAGGGACGTCCCTGTTCCAGCCCGGTAATCACCTCCCCCGCATCATAATTGTAGGAGAGAAGGCCGCCGCAATCAGGATCGGCCTCAAGGGCTTTTTCATACAGAACATCGTATAGTTTACCCTTATCAACCGTAGCGCCAACTGTTTCATTAACTTCGCTAAACAGCTTTACCCAGGCGTCGAGGTCCGTAGTACAGTTGTTACAATGCACCATGGCCACGGGTTTACCCGAGGGTGTGGTGACCATATCGATCTCCTGGTACACCTTGGATAATTCCTTTTCCAGCACGATCATCGCAAATATCGACGTTCCCGCCGAAACATTGCCGGTGCGTACCGCAACGCTGTTTGTTGCCACCATACCGGTTCCCGCATCCCCTTCGGGGGGACACAGGGGAATGCCGGCTGCCAGCCCTCCCTTGGGGTCAAGCAGCTTAGCGCCCTCCGCGGTGAGGGACCCCGCATTTTCACCGGCGTTCAAAACCTTGGGCAGTATATCTGAAAGCTTCCAACTGAATTTTGAACCGCCGATAAGGGAATCGAACTGACTTACCATTTTTGCATTGAAATTGTTACTATTGCTGTCGATAGGAAACATGCCGGATGCTTCGCCTATGCCAAGCACCTTTTGCCCCGTCAGCTTCCAGTGCACATAACCGGCAAGGGTGGTTAAATAGGAAATATCCTTTACGTGTTCTTCCTTGTTCAAAATTGCCTGATAGAGCTGCGCGATACTCCAACGCTGGGGAATGTTAAAGCCGAATTCCTTTGTAAGCAGCTTTGCCGACTGTTCCGTATTGGTGTTACGCCAGGTAAGGAAAGGGGCAAGCTGTTTTCCGCTCTTATCAAAGGCCAAATATCCGTGCATCATACCGGAAATGCCGATAGCCTCGGGCACGGAAAGCGGGACGCCGTACCGTTTCTGAACATCATCGGACAGTTTTTGAACGGCGTTTTGCAGCCCCTGCCAGACTTCATCCAGGTGATAGGTCCAAAAGCCGTTTTCCAAACGGTTTTCCCATGTCTCGCCCCCCGATGCAAGGGTTGTGTAATCTTCCCCAATCAGGACCGCTTTGATGCGGGTAGAACCAAGCTCTATGCCGAGGGTTGTTCTTCCGCTAATTAAATCTTTTCCGTTCATTTTGCACTCCCTTAAATTATCGAATATCTTCCAGTTCCGCATCACTAATGGCGTTAACGCTTTCCTCAATATCACTGCGATTCATACCGGCTATCCGTATGGTGATACGGCGGTGATCCGGATCGTCACCTTCCGAAGAGACCAGGGCGATGATGTTACCGCCCTTGACGGCGATGGCGTGGGTCAGCTTTTCCAGCTGCCCCGGTTTTTCCGCCACGTGTATGGTGATACGGACCCCCGGATGCCGGGCGCCGAAGGCTTTGATAAAGACGTGGAAAAGATCCGTTTCGGTGATGATCCCCACCAGCAGATCCCCCTTCACAACCGGCAGGCAGCCTATGTCCTTATCCGCCATGATCCGGGCGGCTTCCTCCACCACATCGTTTTCTTCCACGGTGATCACATCCTTCACCATGATCTTCTCCACCTTGAGTTTGGAAAGGAGATAGCTGATCTCGTACATGTCCAAACTGGTTGCGCCCGAAGGACCGGCCTTGAGCAGGTCCTTCTTGGTGAGGATACCCACAAGGTTGTTGTTTTTATCCAGCACCGGCAGGTGGCCGATCTGTTCCTTATCCATCAGGGAACGTACATCCGTTACCGACATGTCGGGGTGTACCGTAACGGGGTTTTTCGTCATTACACGGCTAATAATCATTTTGTCCTCCTAGGTATGCTTCCTTCACCGCATCGTCCTTCATCAGGGACTGTGCGGGACCGGTCTTGATTACCTGGCCGGTCTCCAGGATATACCCGCGGGAAGCGAGTCCCAGGGCTTTAAAGGCGTTCTGCTCTACCAATAGTATTGTTGTTCCCGATTCGTTGATACGCTTTATTATCGAGAAAATTTCATCCACCAAAATGGGGGCAAGACCCATGGATGGTTCGTCCAGGAGCAGCAGCCGTGGTTTGGACATCAGGGCTCTCCCCATGGCGAGCATCTGCTGTTCACCCCCGGAGAGGGTCCCCGCCACCTGCCGGATCCGCTCCTTAAGCCGGGGAAAAATCCCGTAGACCATCTCCATATCACTGCGGACAGCGGGCCGGTCCTTCCGGACATAGGCTCCCATCTCCAGATTATCCTTCACCGAAAGATTGGCAAATATGCGCCGGCCTTCGGGAACCTGGATGAGCCCCGAAGTGACGATACGGTCCGGAAGCACGGCGCTAATATCATTACCGTCAAAGATAACGGAACCCGCAGTCTTTCTAATGATATTCGATATGGCATGGAGGGTGGTGGTTTTTCCCGCGCCGTTAGAACCGATTAGGGTGATGATCTCCCCCGGGGCAACATCGAAGGAAATACCCCGCAAGGCCTGGATAGCGCCGTAGTGGACCGCAAGATCCCTAACCTGGAGCAAAATCTTTGGCTCAGCCATGGGCATCCTCCCCAAGGTAGGCCTTGATCACCGCCGGGTCCCGGCGTATCTCCCCGGGAAGCCCCGCCGCAATGATCCTGCCGTAATCGAGAACCATGAGCCGCTCGCAGATCCCCATGACCAGATGCATATCGTGTTCGATAAGCAGGATGGTCAGGTGAAATTCCTTCCGGATAAATGAGATAAGCCTCATCAGCTCCTGGGTCTCCTGGGGGTTCATCCCTGCGGCGGGTTCGTCCAACAGGAGTAATATCGGGCTGCTTGCCAGGGCCCGGGCAATTTCCAGCTTCCGCTGTTCCCCGTAGGGAAGGTTTCGGGCCAGCTCGTTTTTCTTCTTCTCTATTTTAAACAGTGATAGTAATTCATCTACCCGTTCCCGCATCTGCCCTTCGTCATGATAAAAACGGGGAAGCCGGAACACCACATCCAAAGGGTTTTCCACCCGGGAAGAATGGAGGGCTATGCGCACATTGTCTTCCACCGTAAGGTTATTGAAGAGCCTGATATTCTGGAATGTCCTGGCTATACCGATATGGTTCAGTTTAGCGGGGCTCAGTTTTCCTACCACATGCACCTTCCCATGGCGGTCCCAAAAATCAATCTCCCCCCCGGTGGGTGCATAGATACCGGAAAGCATATTGAACACCGTGGTCTTCCCCGCTCCATTCGGCCCGATAAGTCCCACCAGCTCGCCCCGGTGCAATTCACATGAAAACCCGCTCACCGCCCGCAGTCCGCCAAAAATTATTGAGAGATCCGATACCTTTAAAAGAAGGTCTTGATCATTCATACATCTCCCCTCTTGGCGGTTTTGCGCCGTATGAAGGCGGCGAAGCGGGAGACCAGGCGGACGAAGGATAGTTCCTTCATGCCCAGGAGGCCCTGGGGGCGGAAGAGCATCACGAAAATAAGTATGAGGGGGTAGATCAGGAGACGGTAGTCCCGGAGGAAGCGGAGAAATTCCTGGAGATAGGTGAGGATATAGGCGGCTAATACGGATCCGGTCATGGAACCCATGCCTCCAAGGACCACGAAGATCAGATAGTCGATACTGTGGTTAAAGGAGGCGGCGTCGGGTTTTACAAAACCTATCACCATGGCGTAGAGACAGCCGCCGATACCGGCGATAAAGGACGCAATTACAAAGCCCGTCATTTTATAGCGGAATACGCTGATTCCGTTGGAATTGGCCGCCACTTCGTCTTCCCGCACCGCCATGATGGCCCTGCCATAACTGGAACGGAGAAAATTTTGCAGCAGGATTAGTATTATTACCAGACTTGCGGTAACCACCAGGAAGGCTAAATCCCCATTAAGGGTCAAGGCAGTGGTAAAACGCCGGCCGTTGGCGCCCCCGGTTAGGATTCGAAAATTGGTGAGGATTACCCGGATAATTTCGCCAAAGCCCAGGGTAACGATAGCGAGGTAATCTCCGGTTAGTTTTAGTGTGGGAAACCCGATGATAAACCCAAACAGGGCGGTTACCAATGCTGCGAGGACAACGCTTACCGGTATGGGAAGCCCCAGGTCCAGGGTAAAGGATATGCAGGAATAGGCCCCTATGGCCATGAACCCCGCCTGTCCTAATGAAAGCTGCCCGGTGATCCCCGTGATGGTATTCACGCTGATGGCCAGGATAGCGTTTACCCCGCCCATGGTGATGATCTGGGCGGTGTAGGCGTCGATAATATTCAGTTTTATGAGCAGCGTGGGGATACACACCAAAGCCAGGGCGAAGGCGCCGGGTATAATCGTATTTTTTCTGCGATCCTTCATGTTACACCTTTACCCTGGTCTTCTTGCCAAGAATCCCCGTGGGCTTAACCAGGAGGATAATGATAAGAATGGAAAACGAAATGGCATCCGCATATTGGGAGGAGATGAAGCCCTTGGTCATGGTTTCGGCAATCCCAAGGATAAAGCCCCCTAACATGGCCCCGGGCACGGAACCTATGCCTCCCAATACGGCGGCCACAAAGGCTTTAAGCCCCGGCATGGTTCCCATGGTAGGACTCACCTGGGGATAGGCGCAGGCAAAGAGTATGCCCCCGGCGGCGGCTAATACCGAGCCCAGGGCAAAGGTAAAGGAGATGGTGCCGTTCACCGATATCCCCATGAGACTTGAAGCCTGAAGGTCAAAGGACACCGCCTGCATGGCCTTGCCCCGCTTAGTATAATTGATAATATAGTTCAGGATGAGCATTAATACTGCGGACAGTAAAATTACGATGATCTGAATGTTTGAAATTGAAACAATCCCCAAAGATATGGTGCTTACCTCCGGCCGGGGAAACTGCCTGGGGTTGGGCCCGATAAAGGGCAATACCCGGGCGCCGTTCTGCAAAATAAGCGAAACCGCAATGGCGGTGATGAGGGAGTTGAGCCGCGGGGCTGTACGTAGAGGCCGGTAGGCGAAGCGTTCAATAAAGACCCCGAGACCTGCGCAGAGGGCCATGGCGAACAGAAACGCTGCGGCCAGACTTAGGGGGGAGACACCGAAACGGGTTAAAACAAAGTAACCCGCATAGGCCCCTACCATGAGTATATCGCCGTGGGCAAAATTAATAAGCAGAACAATACCGTAAACCATGGTATAACCCAGGGCAATCAATGCATAAATACTGCCCAGGGAAATACCGTTTATCAGCTGTTGTACAAAAATAACTCCCGTGTCCACGGCGAAACAGAATCCGGCTAGGGGTTAACGGTGGACTTATAGGCCGTGGTTAATTTACCATTCGACCCTTTGACGAGTTCCAGCACCACCGCAGACTTAACGGGGTTCCGCTTGGCGTCAAACCGGATATTACCGGTAACATAATTGCCGTCGATCTTCGCCAGGGCATCCCTGACCGCAGCGGGTTCTGTGGAACCGGCGCTGATAATGGCGTCCCGAACCAGGTACAGGGAATCGTAGCCCAGGGCGGCGAAGGAAGTGGGCAGGGCGCCAAACTTCCCCTGGAAAGCCTTAACAAAGCTTGCCACCTTGGGGACGGTGGAATCGGGGGTAAAGTTATTGGTAAAGAAGCCGTTCAGCACTTCGTCCCCGGCGTTTTCCTGGAGCCCATCCCAGCCATCGGCGCCCATGATTGGGACAGGAGTCCCCTGGGCGTTGATCCCCTGGGCCCGAAGCTGCTTGGCGATAAGCGCTACGGTGCTGTAATAATCCGGCAGGTAGACCATGTCGGGGTTGGCAGCTTTGATCCGGGTAAGCTGGGCGTTAAAGTCCACATCCCCGCCGTTGTACACTTCACTGGCCACCACGGTTCCCCCACGGGAAGTAAATGCCTTGACAAAATTCTCCTGGAGCCCCACGGAATAGTCGTTACCGTTATCGTAAAGGACAGCCGCCCTTTTTGCGTTGATTTCCTGGAAAGCGAAAACCCCCGCCACCGTACCCTGGAAGGGGTCGATAAAGCAGGCCCGGAACACATAGTCCCCGGCGTCGGTAACCGCTTCGGCGGAGGCTGCGGGCGCCATGAGAAGCACCCCCTGAGCCTGGGCCAGGGAGCTGACCGCTATGGTGCATCCCGAAGTAAGGGAGCCGATGATGAGCTTCGCCTTATTCTGGGTGGTGAGTTTCCTGAAGGCGCTTACGCTCTTTGCCGCATCGCCTTCATCATCTTCGGAAATAAGGACGATATTTCTTCCACCAACGCCGCCTGCGGCATTGATTTCTTCAATTGCCAGCTGGATTCCCTTCTGGGCTTCGGTGCCGTACACGGCGACCCCCCCGGAAAGCGGGAAAATACCGCCAATAATGATATCGCCGGAACCGGCGGCAGAATCGGCCTTGCCCCCGGCAAAGGCCATAACGGCAAGACACAGGGATAAAAAGATCACTGCTAATTTTTTCATCTAAATAACTCCTCCTTAGATAAAATCTACGTTATATTACCGGGTATGTAGGAGGAATGTCCATAGCAAAAACAGAAAAGAATATGCCCTTTAACTTCGTTTGGGGTCCTGGCGGTGCAAAAAATATCAGGAACCCCCAGAGGGTCCCCCTGATATTTTTTACATCGCCACCCCCGATAACGTAATAGGGGCATATTCTTTTCTGCCGGTTCGCAGAACCGGTGTGGAGCAGGTTGGGTAGGCGGTGCGGCAGAGTGGGGGGGAAAAATACCACAAGATATAGAAAAGAATTTGCCTTTTGACTTCGTTTGGGGGTCTTTGCCGCATAACGATGCATACCGCTTGGGGCTTAGTTAGAAGCTTCATTTGGCGAACCGGCTCGGTGAAGCCATGCGCCTAGGAGGCACGGAAGCACACTTACACATAGTACGGAGTGGGGTGTCAGGAAGGAAAAGTATGGAGGGACCCTCTGGGAGGCGCCATACTTTTCCTTCCTGACAGGCCCCCCATACCATTTGTGTGCTTTCGAAAACCCAGTCAAAGGGCGCATGGCTTCACCGACTTGCAACGAAGTTCCTCGCGCAGAAAAAGTATTTACACCGCTCCTAGGCGCTTAGCGCCAAATTCCGCTCTGTGACACATGCCGTAGTGGACCTGCGCAGCAGGGCTGCGGAGGCAGACTCTACATGCACATGAAGCCGGGTATACCCCTCCCCCCGCCCGATTTGCCGATAGATAGCGGACACTAGACAAATTTGGCGCCAGAGGTACCTTTCCGGGCGAGCGTATCTTGTCTTGATTTTCTCCCTGGTTCATGCTACAGATGAAAGTGATATACCCAGTTATTTCGGAGGTTTTTATGGCTCTTATATCGTTCGGGAAAAAACCGGTAAGAACCTGCGGCAAGCTGCCTGCACTGGGTTCACAGGCGCCGAATTTTCGTTTGGTGGATGGGAATTTAGGGGATAAAACCCTGGATAATTGGGCCAGGAAGGTGAAGATCCTCAATATTGTACCCAGTTTTGATACACCGGTCTGCGCCACCGCAATTAAGCGCTTCAACGAGGAGGTGGAGAATGAGCCGATGCTGGTGGTCCTGAGCATCTCCTGCGATCTTCCCTTTGCCCAAGACCGGTTTTGCCATACCGAGGGGATCCGCAATATCGTTCCCCTTTCCCAGATGAGGGACCGCTCCTTTGGAAAAGATTACGGGGTGGAGATTATCGACAGCCCCATGGCGGGTCTTTTGAGCCGGGCAGTGGTGGTGCTGGACCGGGAGAATAGGGTTGTGTACACCCAACAGGTGGCAGACATTGGCACCCCGCCGGATTACCCCGCAGCCCTGGAAGCGGCAAGAAAAGCCCTGGAAAAATGATGGGCTTTCCTTAATTTCTGAAACGGTGGATGGGAAAATGTACCGGCATACCAGGCACATTTTTCTTCCATCCTATCTTTCTGCTATAGTATTGGGATTAATGTCAAGATAACTATTACAGCGCGCTGCCTCTATACCGCCGGAATCGTTTCTGTAAAGACTGTGGAACATGATTTGGTGATCATCTTGAAGCTGAAGATCAAATTCCTTAAGTAAGACATAATCATGGGTTGCAAGGAATATTTGAACTCCCATGTGCTGCATCTCAAGCAAGATCCCAACGATGGACTGCATCAATTTAGGATTCAGATTTGTTTCCGGTTCATCCCAAAACAAGGCAGAACCATTGAGAAGCGTTCCATTTTGGAGTAAAATCCAAAGGAGGCCAAGCTTACGAAATCCTTCTGCCAACAGCGTAAACTCAAGTTTCCCCTGTTCATTACGTAAGAAGAACTCTTCATTTTCTATAACCACATTACCGTTCATTGCATCATGCAATTTTACCAGTAATTTTTTACGATCCTTGTCAGGTTGTCCTTTTAGCAATGGAAGAAATGCTTTACGAATAACATCCACATAAATTTCTTCAAAATGTATTTCACGTTCATTATAGAGAGAACTAAACCCGGGCGCATTGGCCGTCATGTCTTTTACGGGTATATAAGCGGCTTTAATAGGCGCTTCCATCCATTGCTTTGTTGACCCTGTTATTGAAGCTTTGAAAATGTCAGC